>JAYVHC010000574.1:0-2512 GCA_043771575.1 Planctomycetia bacterium | reverse complement strand
CCGTGATCTTGGTGTAAGAAAGCTGTAGTTCCGCATTGGCTAGTGAGGCCTTGTCCACGTTAACAGTCGCTTCCATTTGACGCATCATCGCGGATGATTCATCGACTTCCTGTTGTGAAGCCGCACTGCGGACACTTAGGACCTTCATCCGATCGTAGGTCAACTTTGACAGAGTTAACGAAGCTTGATCGCGTTCGAGCTGTCCTTTTGACTGATCGCGCATTGCTTCAAACGGACGAGGATCAATTCGGGCAAGTAATTGGCCTTCTTCGACAAGCTGTCCTTCGACAAAGGCCACTTCCATTAATTCGCCTTCGACTCGACTTTTAATAACTACGTTATTGAACGCGGAAACCGTTCCAACGCAGTTGATGTATTGCGCAATTGATTCAGCCATGACGACAGCTAGGGCAACCAAAGGAGGCCGAGGTTTCGGTTTGCTGGCCGTGTTTGGCCGTACAAAAGCATCAAGCTTGGGTTTCCAAACAGGATAACTGTAAGCTAGTCCACCGAGCATCGCCAACAACAGCAGTGATGACACTATTCGATATCGCCAACTCCACTTGCGTGGGGCATGTTCGGACGGCAAAAGCACGCCAGTACTGCTCTTAGGAACAGCAGTCGGCAATTTATGTTCTTTTGGGGTCTCAAGTTCGGTTGCGTTTGCAGCGCCCGAGCGAACGGTCTTTGAAGAGGGTTCTGCGGTCATGCAGGCACCACTTTGTCGGTAGGTGTAAGGGTGAGGAAGGGCGGCACATAAGGTGCGGTTTTGGTTTTGTTACACAGTATAAGGTCAAGTGTAGCTACTTGGTCGTCAGTTTGCGCTAGCTTGGACGGAATTGGGGGTATTGTCCCTTGGTTTATTTGCCTTTCCGTTCCGGGCGTCCAGGCTTCTTTAAGAGCCTGAGTACTCGACACCAACCGGAGAAAAGAACATGGATTTACAGGATGACCGTCGATCCGACTTACAGTTTGGAGAAATCTCTCAGAAAATCATCGGTTTTGCATTCGAAGTCATCGTCGAGCTCAAGGCTGCAAAGGCGATCGCTCCCGAGCACCAGGCCCAGATTATTGTCTACCTAAAGGCAACTGGAATCGAGGTCGGCCTACCGATCCATTTTGGTAATCCGAAACTCGAATACAAACGATTCACACGACACAAGTGAATCTGCGAGTGAGCTGAAATCATCCTGTACATCTTGTCCATCCATGTTCATTCATTGTGTTCGCAAACTTATGCATAGGTGCTTATAATCGTCTGTCTCCGGTGGTGGTGTTCAGCGAGAAGTGTCGAAAAAAGCGTTCAACCCTCGGCAGCTTGAGTCCTGTGACGTGGATTGATCGGGCGTGCAGTGAGAGTTGAGATCGAATCGAATTATAGCGGCTCTGCGTCCGCGGACGAGTTCGACGATTGTCATCTAACGTTGTGTCAATTTCCGAATTAAAAATCTAAAAGAAACATTCCTATGAAGACCGGTTTGAGTTGTTCTCTGACATCGCATCGTTTGCAAAGTCTTGTTTGTGCGGTTGTACTTACACTCGTTGCTGCTCCTGTATTGGCTGAGGATGCGACGGACGTGACTGCTAAAGTCGCAGCGGCGGTGAAGGAAAACAAACTTTCGATTCACGCCAGCAACGATACGTTTGGCGATACAGCTCCGGGAATTCCGAAGAAGCTCACGATTGAGTACCGCGTTGGCAAAGAAAAACTGGCACGGGAAGTTGGCGAGAACGGGAGAATCGAGCTCGTAGCGCCAGCGGGCCAGAAGCTGGTTATTACGAAAGCTGTCTACGGACCGGCGGATGGTTCTAAACCTGTCAACATCGAAGACGCCGCTGAGGTACTGGAAACACTTCCTGGCTTTACGATCGAACATGTTCTCAGCGCCGACGCACGGACGAACGGCTCGTGGATTTGCATGGCCAATGACCCCAAAGGCCGACTGTTGCTCGGCGGTCAAAGTGGCCAGTCAATCACGCGTGTGACGATTGAAAGTGGCAAGGTCGTTAAACAGGAGGTTTTGCGCATTCCTGTGAGCGAAACGATGGGCATGTTGTTCGTCGACGATGTGCTGTACGTAAGTGGCAAAGGCGAACGCGGCTTCGCGCTGTATCGCTGCAAGGACACAAAGCATGATGACAGCTACGATGATGTGGAATTTCTTCGCGAGTGGCAAGGCGGTTCGGGCGAACATGGATCGCACGGTCTGGTGCTCGGCCCCGACAAGATGCTCTACGCAGTATGTGGAAACTTCACGGGCGTTCCCAAAGACCTCGTGAGCAGTTCGCCGCATCGTAGTTATGCGGATGACTTAGCGTTGCTGCGCATGAAAGATGGAAACGGTTTCGGGGCCGGTGCCAAACCGCCGGGCGGTTACGTGGCACGGATGGATTTGGACGGCAAGAACATTGAAATGTTTTCCGCTGGCGAGCGCAACACTTATGACATTGGATTCAATGCCGACGGCGAACTATTCGGCTTTGACAGCGATATGGAATGGGACTGGGGAAA
>JAYVHC010000573.1:0-4291 GCA_043771575.1 Planctomycetia bacterium | reverse complement strand
CTGGCTTTGGTCGTCGCTGGCTTGCAAGACAGCGATTCGCCCCGAAAATCCCAGCAAACTCAGCAACATGAGGTGTTTGTACATGATTGAGCTTTCGCGCTTAAACAGATCGAAGTCTGTCCCTAGCAGGACGTTCCAAAACGTCTCTCACCTTGCTTGCTAGGACTTGAGGCTGAAATGGCTTCTGCAAGAAAGTTAGGTTTTTATCCAGCGAATACTCGCCAATCTCATCTTTAGTGATGTAACCCGATATGAGCAAAACAGGTAGGTCGAGTTGTAGCCGTGAGATGTTCTCGAACAAAGCCGTGCCACTCATTTCGGGCATCATTTGATCGGTAATGAGCAACTGAATCGCTTGAATATTCTTAAGGATTATCTGAACCGCCTCTCTTCCATTTTCAGCTTCAACCACCGTGTAACCGTAGTCCGTCAAAATGGAGCGGGTAGCCCGTCGGACCTGATCGTCATCGTCCACCAGGAGAATCGTTTCCGTTCCCTGAAGCAATCGCTGGGGCTCGATTGAACGATAGGTCGTCTCCACGATATTTTGCAAATGAGGGAAGTAAATTTGGAAGCTGGTTCCTTGACCCAGGGCACTGGATACTTGGATTCCGCCGCCACAACGGGTAACAATTGCATGTACGATGGATAGTCCCAATCCAGTTCCTTTGCCAACCGATTTTGTCGTGAAGAAGGGATCGAAAATCCTTTGCTTCACGTCGTCTGTCATCCCAGATCCCGAATCAGAAACGGTTAACAGCACATAACTACCTGGACTGACGATATGACCGCTAGCGCTGTCGCCTACTGGGATTTCCACATTCTGTGTTCGGATTTCAAGCCGACCGGTGGCCTGCATCGCATCGCGAGCGTTGATCGATAAATTCATCAGGATCTGTGACAACTCGCTGCGATCAATCCAGATGTGCTTCAAGTTCGGTTCGAGCAAAAGCGAGATTGTTACACTCCTGCCAAGTGTCATTTCAAGCAACTTCTGCATTTCAACGATCATTGCATTAACATCGACCACCTCGGGTGATTGCATTTGCCCACGACTAAAGGCCAGCAGTCGTCGGGTAAGATCTGCCGCTCGATCACTTGCCTTGCCGATTTCGTGTAGGAATTGCTGCTCCTCGCTCTTCAGCGAATTCGTGTGCAGTAGCAGGGATGTGTAAGTGCTGATGACCGTAAGCATATTGTTAAAATCGTGGGCGATGCCACCAGCCAATTGTCCGACCGCCTCCATTTTTTGCGACTGCCTCAGTTGTTCCTCGGTATTGCGACGCGCTGTGATATCCTTCGTCACGACGACCACACTGGTTACATTATTGCCATCCAGTACGGGCTCATAATGGATCGCACAATGACACTGACCTTGCAAGGTCGGCAATCGCATTTCGAATTCCGCGCGCTCGCCCTTAAACGCGCGCTCCAACATCGGCCGGGCCTGCACGTCATGATCCTCTGGGAGCACCTCCGAAAAATATTTTCCGGTAAGGTTCGCATCGGTAAGGCAAAATATGTCGGCAAAGGCTGGATTTGCGAAGACAATTCTGTAGTCCAAGTCGACAACCACAAATCCAATTCGTGCAAAGTTGGAGACGATGCTCAAGCAAGCCTCGGTCTGTCTCAAAGCGGCTTCCGCTTGCTTCCGCTGGGCGCGCAGCTTTTGTTCTTCGAGCGCCCGGTCTACAGCAGTTCCCAACCTCGAAAGTCGGTCCTTCATCAAATAATCGGCAGCGCCGCGCTTAATGGATGTAACCGCGGCTTCTTCACCTAACGTACCTGAGATGAGAATGAAAGGGATCTCTAATTTACGTTCGTTAACTAGAACTAAAGCCCTCATTCCATCAAATTGTGGCAAAGCGAAATCGGACAGAATCAGGTCGGGCGATGTCTCCAGCCCAGCTAGGAAGTCAGCCTCAGTCTTTACCAGCTGATAGGTTGGATCAAAGCCGGCCCGCGTCAGCTCACGGATAACGAGTTCCGCATCGGTCTCGCTGTCTTCGGCGTATAGTATGCGAAGAGGTCTACTCATGAATGGAATTCATCCTCGATCGGGTGCTTTGTTTAGCAATAACCAATAATGCCCTAACGCTACCACTGCCGCAGAAAATGCGTCAAAGTCTAATGGTTTCACAACGTAGCTGTTGGCACCCAAATGGTAGCTGGCGATCAGGTCGCTCTGCTCTTGCGATGACGTCATGACTACCACGGGAAGCAGTCGCGTGCGTTCGTCGGAACGCAGGATCTGAAGCACTTCCAGGCCATCTACCTTGGGCATTTTTATATCCAGAAGCACAAACTTGGGATGGTGACTCGCATCGCGATGTTCGTACTTTCCCTTGCAAAAAATCCAGTCCAGCGCTTCTTGACCATCTTGGAGATGCACGACATGGTTGGCCAGATTGTGCTTGCGCAGGGCTCGCAAGGTCATTTCAGCATCCTGCGGACTGTCTTCTACCAAGAGGATTTCGACTTCGGTTAATTCACTCATTCGATTTCACACTATTTGGGAGGGTAAAATAAAACGTGGCACCGCAGCCGCGTTCGCTCGAAGCCCAGACTTTTCCACCGTGACGATGAATAATTCGTTGTACAAGCGCCAAGCCGATCCCGGTTCCTTCAAATTCTGCGTCGCTATGCAGTCGCTGGAACACGCCAAAAAGCTTATGCCCATATTGCTCGTCGAAACCAACTCCATTGTCTCGGACAAAGAATGCTGTCACACCCTTCTCATCAGTGCAACCCACTTCAATAACAGGGGCCAACTGATTTCGGCTAAATTTGACCGCGTTGTCGATGAGATTAAAAAAAACTTGCCGCAAAAGGGACCGATCACCCTGCACCGAGGGGAGTGCGCCCAATTCGAAACGGACAGCCGTTTCGGGCAGGGTGCTTGTCACACTTTCGAATGCATCCTGGGCTAAGTCGCGCATATCAATGGAAGAATGCTCAAAAATTTTGCGTCCCATTCGCGAAAAAGCCAGCAGGTCATCTATCAATTGGCCCATGCGTTTGGCCTCGCTTCGCACGACCCCGATCATGCGCATCCCCTTCCTATCAAGCTGGTCGCCACAGTCTTCTTCGATCATGCGTGCAAATCCGTCAATGCCACGCAGTGGCGCGCGAAGGTCGTGCGAAACCGAATAACTGAAGGCTTCCAGTTCCCTACTCGCAGCCTCCAATTGCGCAGTGCGCTCGAGAACACGCGCCTCCAATCCAGCATTGAGCTGTCGGACGCTTTCTTCCGCTTGCTTGAGTGAGGTAATGTCGATCCACGAGCCGATTATTTCCGTGGGACGCCCTTCGGCGTCCCGTAAAAGCCGTACTTCGTCGTGCATCCAGCGGTAGGTTCCATCAGCATGGCGAAACCGATAATCATGACTGCGCTCCCCCTTTTCCGCCAATTGAGTCAAGTCATTGAGAATTCGCGTTCTGTCCTCGGGATGTATGGCATTTACCCAAAATGCTGAATCCTCCAAGAATTCTCGCGGTTGATACCCAAGTTGCGACTGCACATTGTCAGTGATATACGTCGCCCCGAAATTGCCAGAAGGCCGACAAGTGTAAATCACTGCCGGAGTTTGCTTGAGTAGGAAACTGAGCCGTTCTTCTTTTTCTTTCAGGGCCTGCGCAGAAAGTTTTCGCTGCGTTATGTCCCGCGTTATCCCAAGCATTTTGGTGACGCGACCGTCCGCATCTTGCAGAGGTACTGCATGGGTTTCAAGCCATAATGGCGTACCCCGAAGTCCAATGACTTCAAACTCTAATAGCCCGCCCCAACCAGCGATCGTTCCCTCGTGTAGCTTCGCAAACGCTACCTGGTATTTCGGCAAAATGAATTGCATCATGCCATGCTGCCGCACCTCATCGACCGAGGAGGCTTCCAACATGGTGAGACCAGCTGGATTCATTTCGAGCAACTCACCGCCCGCACTCACGATCTTGACGCACTCAGGCTCGGCTTCAATGATCGTTTTGTACCGCCGCTCACTCAGCTCCAAGGCGGCGACGGTTGCCTTTTGCTCAGTAATGTCGTCGATTACTGCCATGCATTTTATGGGTTTAGCCCCTGCGGGCCCAAGACCAGCTACCGTTATTTTTACCCAGATAATCGCCCCATCTTTACGCACGTAGCGTTTCTCGAGTGCGAAAAGTGGAATCTCGCCGGCGGCGAGTTTTTCCATCTGAACGAGGTCCATGGCGAGATCATCTGGATGCGTAAAATCTTTAAAGGTCATGTTTCTCAACTCGCCGATCGAATAACCCACGATGTCGGCATAACGTT
>JAYVHC010000572.1:0-4550 GCA_043771575.1 Planctomycetia bacterium | reverse complement strand
CAACGAGTATTGGCAAGTTGTCATGGTTGTGACGGTTGCCGTCGCTGATGCCACTGCCGTACACCACCATCGAGTTATCGAGCAGCGTTCGTTCACCTTCGCGAATCGATTTCATCTTCTGTAGCAAGTAACTCAGTTGTTGAACTTGGAAGCGATTAATCTTGGCAATCTTTTCCAACTTGACTGCATCATTCTGATGATGCGATAGATCGTGATGGCCATCGGGTACGCCGATCATGCGATAGTTTTTATTGTCGCCCGCATTGGCGAACATCATCGTTGCAATGCGAGTCGAATCGGTCTGAAACGCCAACACCATCAGGTCACACATCATGCGCATATGATCTTGATAATCGCCTGGTATACCGTCCGGAATCGCATAGTCAATGTCGACACTCACCGGCTTTGCAATTCGTGTTCCAATACGACGTTCGATTTCGCGTACGCCGGTCAGATATTCGTCCAGTTTGCGATTGTCATTGCGACCGAGCTTAGATTGCAAACGCTTGGCATCGTCGGCGATAAAATCCAGAACACTTTTCTGCAACGCCTCGCGCTGCTGTTGGCTCTTATCCACTTCGCTCGGCTTGCCGCCAGCGAACAGGCGCTCGAACACCAATCGCGGATTCACTTCTTTGCCAACGGGCGTCGACTCGGAAGACCAAGAAATGTTCGAGGAATATGCGCAGCTATAACCTGAATCGCAATTGCCTGCCATACGCCCCGGATCAACGCCCAATTCAAGCGACGAAAAACGCGTCTTCTGGCCAATTGCTTGGGCAGCCATTTGATCCACTGAAATGCCGGAACGAATCTTCTCTCCGTCGGTCTTTCGAGGCTGTGAGCCCGTCAGGAACACCGACGCGCTGCGCGCGTGATCGCCAGCCCCGTCACCATTGGCGCGACCTTTATCATGCGTCAATCCGGTAAGCACCAACAGATCGTCTTTCATGGGCGCCAATGGCTCGAGCGTCGAAGGCAGAGCGAATCCATAACCTTCGGTTTTCGGAGTCCAGTGGTCCAGGACTACGCCATTGGGCACGAAGATGAATGCCATGCGTGTTGGGGCAGGTGACACTACGGCCGCCTTCGCAATCGTACCAGTCGCTTCCAACCACGGCAGCGCAAGCGACACACCTAAGCCACGAAGGACCGTTCGCCGAGACAACTTCGTCTGGAAATTCGACATGTTATCGCCCTGATTCTTGGTAAGTAAACGGCTGGCTGGTCACGATCGACTTAACCAGTGTAGCAAAACGGTATTCTTCTTCCGATAGCTTGTTAACGATCGAGCTGACCGTGCAGCGATCCGCCACCCCGAGCCCGCGACCGAGGGCATAGGTTAACATCTTCATCGTCACGCAGCGGCTAAACTCCGCTTTCTTATCTTCGACCAAAATCTGCACTAAATCCAACGGACCGTTGAACTTCCGTCCTCCTGGAAGGGTTCCCGAAGGATCGATTTTATCTCGACCATCCGCATCCCGCCATGATCCAATCGCGTCAAAATTCTCCAATCCAAAGCCGACAGCGTCCATTTTTACGTGGCAAACCGCACAATTCGGATTCTCGCGGTGCTGTTCCATCTGTTGCCGCAATGTCCCCAAAGTCACGCCCGCGGCCCCCAACTCAGGCACATTCGGCGGTGGAGGCGGGGGCGGTTCGGCGAGCAGATTCTCCAAAACCCATTTGCCACGTTTGACGGGCGATGTGCGAGTCGGATTCGAGGTCAGCAACAGAATACTGCCATGCATCAACATGCCGCGGCGTTTGCCGTGTAAATCGATTTTTTGAAACTCATCACCACTAACACCTTCGATGCCATAATGTTTCGCTAGCCGCTCGTCTACAAACGAATAGTCCGCACTCAGCAACTCAAGAATGCTGCGGTTCTCTTTTAAGATGTTTGTAAACAGCAACTCCGTCTCACGCCGCATCGACTTCCGCAACTTCGCATCGAAGGCCGCGAACTTAACCGGGTCCGGCGATAGCGCTTCCAAGTCGCGAAGTTGCAGCCACTGCCCCGCAAAATTCTCAACTAACGCCTGCGATTTCGGATCCGCTAACATGCGATCCACTTCCGCGTTCAATTGCTCAGCGGTATGCAGTTTCTTTTCACCAGCTAACTGCATCAGACGTTCGTCTGGCATGCTACTCCACAAAAAGTAACTCATCCGCGATGCCAACTCGAAATCATTCAGCGGTCGGACGCCATCCACAAAATCCGCCGGCAGATCATCCTCAACGCGATACAAAAAATGCGGCGAGGCCAACACCGCCGTCAGCGTCGCTTGAATGATCTCTTCCATCGACGCATTCGCCTCCCAAGCCGCACGCATCAAGTTAAACAACCGCTCGGATTCTTCGGCATCCAAAGGTCGTCGAAAGGCTCGCATCGCAAAGCTGCTCGCATTCGCCCGAGCCACTTCGACCACTTCGTCGAGATTCTTTTCATCGCTCGCTTTTTGAGGGAACACTTTGTTCAAGGCTGCCTCGTTCTTAACCACTGCATTTGCAATTTGATTGGCGGCGTCCAAATACTTTTCCATCAAGATCGGCGGCAGGGACAAGACGTCACCGATGTTATCAAAACCATTGCCAACATCGTCCGACGGAAAATCTTTTGCCAACTGCAAATCCAAACCGGTCAAGTCGCGAACGGTATGGTTGTACTCAGTCTTATTCAGTCGACGCATCGTCACGCGCCCTGGTCGACTCGCCGCGCCGCAGTCGAACTCGCGCAGCCGCTGCTCGATCCACTGGATCGTCTTCACACGATCGGCACCCTCAGGTTGCTCAGCGTCCGCCGGAGGCATCTGCTGTTCTTTGAGCACCAAGATGATCTTGTCGACCAGTTCGATGTGATTCTCAAGATTGCCATCACCCGAGAGAAAGTCGACTCGCACGCCACCCTCGGCTTTGTCACCCGTGTGGCAGTCGTAACAGTATTTTGTCAAAGTCTGCTGAGCTTCAGCCGCCACGTCGTTGGCGTCAATTGCATAGGCTCGCGGCGAACAGACTCCCCAAACAGCGAGTGTTGACGCGACAAGCATGATGTGCACGTTGGGTAATGACAAATGCATTGAAGGGGTAGGAGTTCTCGGGCTGCGGAGGGTGGGAGCCGAGGATTTGGCTGCCGTGGAGGGACCCTTTATTGTACGCGATAGGCACGCTCCTTCCTAATCCATTTTCCAACATGGTAAATAACCATTTCGTTAGCCTCTGGCAGCAACTGCCGTGGCGGACAATTCAACGTCTCGGAGATCCGCTGCTACGTGGTAAATATCCAGCTGCCTTACGCCTTACGTGGTCCTATTTCTGACCATAAATCTGCCTGAATGCCAAGAATGTCGCAATCGCTCGTTTGTCTTTGACTGAGTTCCGGCGTATTATTCCAGTTGGAGACGACAATCGTTTTGGCATAAGACCTGCGTTGTCATGGGAACAGTAATTTCATTGCTGGCTCGTGAATGGGAGCAATCGTCAATTTCTGACCTTTTGATCTCATAGCTCGCCTGCATTGGATTTTACCCCTACGACCCGCTGCACCGTTCAACTTGCCGTTGCCGTCGTCTATTAAATAAATCGCGTCGGTAGGATGCGAAGGAGTCTGAGATGTTGAAGGGTGTTTTAAATAGGCCCATTCTGTTCGCCGTAATCGTAGCGACTAGCGTAGCGTTGGCTTCAAGTAATGCGTTTGCACAGCATGGTGGCGGTGGACACGTGGGCGGTGGACATATGGGCGCTGGACACGTGGGAGGGATGGGTGGCGGTAGCATGCACCATGGTGGATCACATTATGGCGGATATGGCGGCGGCTTGGGTGGGATCGGCATTGGATATGGTGGTTATGGCTTGGGCGGCTACAGCGGCTACAGCGGATTCGGTGGCTATGGCGGATATGGCGGATATGGAAACTACGGGAACAGTGGCTATTCATCGTATTCCGGTTATGGCAGCTACGCCCCGCAGTACTATTCAGCGCGGCCTACCGCCAACGTCTACATCGCGCCCACATATGGTTACGCCCAACCCCAAGTGTACAACATCCAAGGGTACTCCACTCAAATGCCCACTCAGGTCAATCCATCAGCCCCAGGCTCCGACCTTCGTCCCGGCATGGTTCTTCCCGATGGTGCTATTGTGACTTCGGTTGGACCGATCCACTAAGTTACCTGATCGCCATTCGTTGTTATGCGCCTATTCGTTTAACTGGGACCCAGCGCTACCGGTTAAACGATTTTCGTCTAAGATCGATCAACTCTTGTGGCATCTCAATCAGTTGCACCTGAGCTTGACCCCTTCGCTGCATTCGATCCATTAGCAGCGACCGGCGCCAACCATCAGCGTTCGACCCCAGCGCATGAACCCGCCAAAAAAACTGCTGAGCAATGAAAAATCTCAAATCTTTCAAATTGCAGATCTCAAATCCCAGATCCTCAATGGTTGATCCCTAGTGCCGCAACTCTCAATTGATTCCGCACCAGAGCGGGATTTTGTCATGGATATTTGAATTGCTAGCATTTTCTTGAGATCACCCTCCCCCAAGA
>JAYVHC010000571.1:0-2865 GCA_043771575.1 Planctomycetia bacterium | reverse complement strand
AACCAAGCCAATTCCCGCGGTTAACGCCGTCATAAGTACTGGAGCGAGTCGTTCAAGCCCCGCGCGGACAATCATCTCGTGGCTCCAGCTTTCCCCTTCGTATTTGACCAAATGCAAGTAATGCTGCAACAAGAGAATTCCGTTGCGCGATGCGATGCCCCCCAACGATATAAATCCCACCATACTTGCAATCGTTAAGTTCTGCCCTGTTAAGACAAGGGCTGCAACTGAACCGATAAACGCCATTGGGATGGCTGCCATCACTTGCAAGCTAAGATTTACGCTTCGAAACATGGTAAATAGTGTCAGAAAGACCCCGACTAAGGCGAATACAAACAACCACGTGATCACTTTGGAAGCGCTTTGTTGGCTTTCGAATTGGCCGCTGAATTCAAAGTAATAGCCTTGTGGCAACGTTATGCTTACTTTCTTAAGCCGCTCCTGAATCTCCTCAACCACCTCAACCAATCCACGATCGGCCGTGTTGCACTGTATAACGATTCGTCTGCGGATTTTCTCCCGGACAATCGTGTTTGGACCAAGCGAGTCATAGATATTCGCTAGGGATTCAAGCGCGACTTTTCCGCCGCTAGGTAGATCAATCGGTAGTCGTCTCAGGATATCGAGGTTCTCTCTCGCACCCTCGTTAAGTCGTACAACCAAATCAAACGTTCGCTGTCCCTGCATGACCTCAGAAACTACTTGGCCATTCATCGCTGTTTCGATGAATTGATTTAGATGTTCGATGCTCAGTCCCGCACTCAGAAGCTTATCTCGATCGTACTCAATCTTTAACTGTGGAATAAGCGTCTGCTGTTCGACCAACAAATCACGCACGCCGCGCACTTCTTGCATTTCGGCCTTTACTTCTTCGGCTTTGCTTCGTAGCAGATCGAGATCATCACCATAAAGCTTGACGCCGATCTGTGCTTTAACTCCCGACAGCATATGCGAAATCAAGTGCGAAATTGGCTGTTCGACGGCAAATACAATGCCTGGTATTTCCTCTAGCGCTTTGCGGATGGCATCTAGCTGCTCTTCACGACTATGCGACGATTTAGGATCGAGATCAATAATATATTCGCTGGCACTCACAGGCTCGGCATGCTCATCTAGTTCCGCACGTCCCGTGCGCCTCACAAAGTTTAATATGTCGTCATTTCGCACCAGCGACTCCTCAACATTTCGGTTGATCAAAATGCTAGTCGATAACGACGTCCCTGGTGGAAGTAGGACGTTTAATTGAATGGCACCTTCGTTGAAGGGTGGTAAGAAGTCTCGATCCAAGCGCGAAACAACCCCTACCGCAACTACAACCAGTCCCACTACCACGCCAATGTTTAGTATCGGAAAACGCAAGCTAAATCGGATGACATGAGCAACAATCCACTTCAAGAAACGCAGAATGAAGCCATCAGCGTCATGCGCAACAGCCTTCGAAGATGGCAGTAGCCAAAAAGAGAGAATGGGAGTCACTGTGAGCGATACAATCAACGACGAGAGGATTGAGACAACATACGCCACACCAAGCGGACTAAAAAGCTTTCCTTCCATGCCCGAAAGCGCGAATAAGGGTAAAAACACGAGGCACACAATGATCGTGCTGAACACGATAGAACTTCGCACTTCTAAGCTGGCTGCATACACAACGTAGAGGGGTGTGCGGGGTTGCTCCAAAGAAGCATTTTCCTTTAGTCGGCGAAAAATATTTTCCACGTCGACAATTGCATCATCGACCAGTTCGCCGATCGCCACCGCGAGGCCGCCCAAGGTCATCGTGTTGATGGACAACCCAAACCAATGAAACACCAAAACTGTCATAAGCAGCGAAAGAGGAATCGCAGTTAGAGAAATAAAAGTCGTACGAAAATTCATCAGGAACAGAAAAAGGATGATGACCACAAGTATCCCACCATCGCGAAGGGCTTCCATGACGTTCTCGATCGCGCGATCGATGAAGTGCTCTTGTGCATACATGGATTCAATACGAATCTTCTGTGCTAACGAAGGCCGGATCTCCTCGATTGCTGCTTCGACCTGTTTAGTAATGGCTCTGGTATCGGCACCGGGCTGCTTGCTAATCGTCAGAACAACCGCAGCTCCTCCCGTGAACTGATCGTTGGCTTCGCGCACAAAAGCGGCGGCGTCACCTCGTTTCAACTGAGGCGCTTCCGCGACACTGGCGACCATGGCAAGAGATACTGGCCTACCATTTCGAACGGTCACTGGAATACGATTCAAATCGTCGATGGACTGAATACGACCTATGGCTCGCACAAGCCATTCATTGGGTCCTCGCTGGTCGAGATAGCCACCGGTCGCATTCTCATTGCTGCGTTCGACGGCGACTTTGACGTCATTGATGGTTACGCCATAAGTCATCAAGGCACTTGGGTCCAACTGTACCTGAAACTGCTTTCGTCCGCCCCCCATCGTGAATACCTGCGCCACGCCGGGAATCGAAAGCAACCGCTGTCGCACAATCCAGTCGGCCTGGGTCCGAAGTTCAATTGGATCAGTTGATCCATCTTCGCTCCACATTCCCATCACCAAGATTTGTCCCATAATGGAGGATATAGGAGCCAATTGAGGTCGAGCGGTTTTGGGTAGTCGATCGGATACCATAGCAAGACGTTCATTAACTATTTGTCGCGCGGTATAGACGTTCGTTCCGAATCCAAACTCAACATAGATGACTGAAAGCCCAACCGACGACGTACTACGGACTGCTTGAACGCCATTGGCGCCATTCATTGCTGTCTCGATTGGAAACGTAACTCGCGTCTCCGTTTCTTCGGGCGCCATCCCAGGTGACTCTGTCATGATCACGACGCGCGGGCGATCGAGGTCCGGAAAAACATCGAT
>JAYVHC010000570.1:0-6523 GCA_043771575.1 Planctomycetia bacterium | reverse complement strand
CGAAATCGCTACAATCGATTTATGGAATAAGACCCCCAAGCCCTAAAATCCGATTCACGCAAGAGAAACAGGCTTCGCAAACAATGGAATTACCGCATTCGGCTTTGGAAGCCAATGAAAGCGAGAATCGCTATCGTTGGTTGCGTGAAGCAGTCGCCGATTACCACTACCACGTCCAGGTGGAGGATGGTGGGATCTTACGCAAAATTCACGACTCTGCCTGTGAAGTCATAACGGGATTTAGACCGGAGGAGTATGCTGCCGACCCTACGCTTTGGATCGCGATCGTTGTGGGACAAGATCGGGCGCTCATCAAACAGCAACTTGATAGTGTTCTTTCTGGAACGCGACCGCCTGCCGTCGAATACCGCATCCATCGCAAGGATGGTTCACTGCGTTGGATCAGAAAAATGGTCGTTCCCTATTATGATGAACATAACCGTTTGAGCGCCTACGACAGCCTACTTACCGATATCACAGAGCGGAAGCTGGCCGAGGAATCGCTTCGGGAAAGCGAGGAGCGATTTCGCTTACTTTTCGAGGATGACTTGACGGGTGACTATCTGGCTGAGCCGGATGGCGAGATATTGCTTTGCAACCAAGCGTTCGTAGATATTTTTGGTTTCGATAGTCGGGAAGAGGCAATCGGCAGCAATCTGGCGAACCTCTACCTCGCGCCCCTTTCCTGGCCTTGCTTCGTTCAGCTACTTTCCGAAAACAAAGTTCTGGAGAGGCGCGAGCGAGCTGGTCGGCATAGCGATGGGACAATTCGACATGTTATTGAGACGGCCCTGGGTACATTCAATGCTCAAGGAAGTTTGCTTCGTATAAAAGGATATGTCTACGATGACACCGACTCCAGGATTGCTGCTGCTAGGCTCAAGCAGCAAAATGACGAACTCGAAGAACTTGTCACACAGCGCACGCAAATCATTCGGGAGAAGCACGAACACCTTGAAGCCATCTGGGACTCCGCTTTTGATGCAATCATCACGATTGATCGCCATGGACTGATCGAGACTGCGAATCGAGCGGCAGAGAAAATGTTTGGATACATTTCGGCGGAGTTAGTTGGTCAAAACATCAAGCTTCTCATGCCCAAACCTTACAGCGACGAGCACGATGGTTATATTCGGCGCTATCACGAGACTGGCCAGGAAAGGATTCTCAATACTCCCCGCGAGCTTGTCGCCTTGCGCAAAGATGGTACGACATTTCCGATCGATCTCTCGGTAACGCAAGTCGACCACTCGGGTTACTTTACCGGTATTATTCGCGACATCTCGGAACGCAAACTGTTGCAACGGCATATTCTAGAAATTTCCTCCGAGGAACAGCGCCGCATCGGACGCGAACTACATGATGGCACAGGTCAGGAACTAACTGGTCTTTCGTTGACGGCAGCAGCGTTGCTCGAGATGATCGTCGCAGTGCCAATGGCAACTGTCGACGGGCACCCGATTCGACAGTTCGATGAACGCACCTTTGCTCGGATTCGTGACACGGTCGCGAAGATCAACCAGAAGCTTATCGAGGCGAATCGGCATGTACATGAGCTCTCCCACGGAATCATGCCCGTGCAAATCGATGCCGGAGCATTGCAGGCTTCCTTGGAAGAGCTAGCGGCATCGACCAATATGCCGCCAACCATTCGTTGCCGATTTGATTGTTCACTCCCGGTCACCATTGCGAATAACTCCGCCGCGACTCACCTGTACCGGATCGCACAAGAAGCAGTCAACAACGCACTCCGACACAGTCATGCCAGTGAGATCGTCCTATCACTTAAGCAAAACGGCAAGGAACTGGTGTTGGAGGTATTAGATAACGGAATCGGAATTAACGAAACGTACAGTCGAATTGCACAAGCCAAAAAAGACCATGGTATGGGAATGCGCACGATGCAATACCGCGCCGGAATCATCGGTGGTACTTTGCAGATCGAACGTTGCAAAGCCGGAGGCACGTCTGTCAGGTGCGTTGTATTGCAGACGAGTGAAGGCGAATCGCTATGACAATGCTGAGCCCGCCCAAAAAAATCCTGATCGTCGATGACCACCCATCGGTCAGGGATGGATTGTCGTTGCGTATCGCTTTGCACGCTGATTTAGAAGTATGCGGTGAAGCGGACTCGGAGGATGAAGCATTCACTTTGGTAAAACAACTAGCGCCAGATCTGGTTTTGATTGACATTTCTCTCAAGATCGGCAACGGCATCGAATTGCTCAAACGAATCCGATCGTACGATCCAGCCATCAAGATGTTGGTGGTTTCCGGCTTTCAGGATTCGCTCTACGCTGAGCGGGCCTGTCGAGCTGGAGCCATGGGTTACCTGAATAAACAAGAATCGAGTGTAAAGCTAATTGAAGCGATCCGAACCGTGTTGGCTGGCGAACGATTTCTTAGCCCAGCCATCAGTCGCCGCCTGATCAATCAATCCTTGGGCCTTCGCGACAAAACAAAATCTCCAATCGAGAATCTAACGAACCGGGAACTTGAGATATTTCGCATGATCGGCGAAGGTTTAACCAGCGGTGCCATTGCTGACCGACTCTTAATCAGTACGCACACCATCGACACCCATCGCGAAAATATCAAACGCAAACTTGATATGACCACTGCCGCTGAATTGTCGCGTGCCGCGGTGCAATGGCTGCTCGAGAACGGCTAATCCGATCGAAGGCAATGGACAAGTCGAGACAGGTTTTTCCCATCAAAACCCTATCTTTCAGTCGATGCAGTGAAGCTCCAAGAGTGCTTACTCAGGCTTTTTTCGTGCAATCCAGACGGAACAGGCTGCGTGCCTGAGCACGTAATTTGATGTACTGCCAAGGAAAAATGTACTTAGCAGTCCACTGCCAGTGTTTCCCATTACGATGATGTCACTACCTTTCTCCTTAGCGAACTGGACAAGCCCATCGCCAACGTGGTTCGCTTCCAGGACATTCGCATTGACGTGTGGCGAATACTTACGAAGACGAATTGCAGCCGCCTCCAGTTCTCTCAACGTGGCTTTTTTGATCTCGTCGATGTCCAATTCATAGGGAATTTCGCTGTAAATGAACGGAATCGAGACCACGTTCGCTACCTCAATTTTTGAGTTCGCGCCCCATCCAAACTGTGAAAGCTGTTCGAACACCGCCGAGGAAGAATTGCTAGTGTCGTACGCAACGCAGACATCGATAGGACGCTTTACATTTTTCAGCCCTGTTGGGCGAACGGCAAGAACCGAGCACGAAGCATGCGTTGCCACAAAGTCGCTAGTGCTGCCGAACAAACGGTCAAGCATTGAATGACCGATAGCCCCCACGACAACAAGGTCACTCTTGCGAGCTTGCGCTTCGTTCACGATAATCTTACCGATGTGTCCATGGGCAACCACGAGCTCTAGAGTTGCGTCTGCGCCGTCAAGGATTTCTCGTAAATGCACAAAAAGGGCTGCGGCTTTTTCCTTATCTTCCGCCTGCATTCGCGTCGTCAGCTCCGCGGTTGCCCCGTACAAATTGGGTATGTTACTCACAAACAAGACGATTAGCTCAAGATGCTCCACATGGGGCAAATGAGCCAACAGCCAAACAGCCTCTTCAGCATACTGCGAACCATCCGTTGCAAGAATAACCCTCATGTCGAATACCTATACTCTGTTTAGTGTCTTAAAGTCGAGTCGTTGCAAGAAACGAATAGACACAGTGCGGATCAGCCAACTGTTGTCACACCCAATGTATCACAGCCAAGCGTTCCGGGTATCGTCAGCTACTTCGAATTGTCTTCCCAGTCCTTCCATTCCACTGGATGCGTTGCTAGATATCGATCGACCGCTTGGCCGATCGTGCGAAAGAATCGTTCATCGCCAAGCTTGTCAAATAGGCCGTATCGTTTCAGGCGGTCTTTTGCCGGGCCCTTGAGTTCGGCAAAACACAGTGCCATTCCTTGCTCGTGTAGATTTTGGTCGAGCTCCTCGAGCATATCTGCGGCGGTAATGTCGATATCGGTGACAGGTTCAGCCGCAATCACCACCCATTTCGCGCCCGACGGCGCACCGCCAATCGCTTCGAGCATGTGTTCTTGAAAAATGGAAGCGTTCGCAAAAAACAGCGGGGCATCCCAACGGAAGAGAACTAATCCAGGGATTTGCTTGGCTTCAGGATGCCGAGAAATGTCGTGGTAACCTTTAAGACCATCGACTCGCCCCAACACCGCATCATAGGGTCGCCATGCACGCCAAACGAAGGCGATTAACGCTAATCCAACAGCCAGAAAGATGCCCTCAACTACTCCCAGCAGCAAAACGCCAATGGAGCACACAAGGGCGGAAACAAATTCGCTACGCCGTAACTGATACAGCCGAATGATTCCGGCTACCTCCATTTGACTGAAGCATGCACTAGCCACGACCGCTCCGAGTGCAGCAATAGGCAAGTGCTCGAACAGCATCGGTGACGTTAGTAGCAAGAGCACAACACATGAAGCCCCAAACAATCCGGCGAGCTGCGTCTTGGCACCTGCGGATTCAGCAACCGGAGTTCGCGAAGCACTTCCACCGATTGGAAAACCTTGGAACAAACCGGTGAACAAATTCGCTGCACCGATCGCAACAAGTTCTTGATTTGCATTGACTTTGTCCTTGTACTTGTGCGCGTACACCCGAGAAAGAACACTCAGATCGGCGAATGACACGATTGCAATTGCTAAGGCGCCTGGAAAGAGAATGCGTAAATCCGACAGCGATACCATCGGAATACATAGGCCGGGCAATCCTTGAGGCAATGGTCCAACTACAACAAGACTTGATACCGATTCCAATTTGAACCACCAAACGAAAACTGTGGATGAAACTACCGCGAACAAGATCCCCGGAA
Source organism: Planctomycetia bacterium (assembly GCA_043771575.1). GTDB lineage: Bacteria > Planctomycetota > Planctomycetia > Pirellulales > Pirellulaceae > Aureliella. The sequence goes on along the minus strand of JAYVHC010000570.1, from coordinate 1,664 downwards.
TTTTTGGTGACCAGTATTTGCATCCAAGAATGATTGCAAGACATGCGACGCTAATTGACGTTGCCATCAAGTTTATCTTTGATTCAAGTATGGAGAATAAAATCGATTTACATAGCTGAAAGATGTTGTCCCCTGCTGCTGAAAACCCGAGCATCTTTGGAAGCTGAGCGATGAGCACCGTCAACGCGATTCCGTTCATGTATCCATATCGAATAGGTTTCGAAATCAAGTCGGTTACAAAGCCTAATTTTGACAAACCGGCAGCGAAGCATAAGACGCCGGTAAGGACGGCAAGCATACCTGCTAAGGAAAGAGCACGATCACCGTCGCTTGCAGCCATGGGCAGTATGGTGGCTGCAATTAACCCGGCCAGTGTTGAGTCGGGCCCCAATATCAAGATGCGACTCGGCCCTAGAATGGAGTAGACGATGAGTGGGACGATAGTCGCATAAAGGCCATAGATGGCAGGCAACCCTGCGGCCATCGCATAAGCCATTCCTGCTGGCACCAGGATGGCTGAAAGGGCGATTCCAGCGAGCATATCCATGCCGAGCTTCGAAGAACTGTACGTCCCTAAAATTGCGAAACAAGGAAACCAACGAGTCAGTCGATTGTTTTGACGGCTGCCGATTGCGATCTCTCTGCGTTTGCTCGATCTAATTGACAAGATTGGAATCCGATTCGAGGATGACTTTCAGATAGAACAACGCAATGTCCTGATGGCCGACGACTCTTTGACCAATTGGTTTACGCTCAGAGCGAAGCGATGGGCCTGTGGGCAGCAAGTATCAAGCGAACGTTGCAACTCGCATGGCACAAGTCATCCCACACGCCCTTCGAGGACCTCAGGGCGTGCCACCCGGTTATTGAGAAGTTACTACTGACATTGCCCTGGGACGTTAATCTGCCAGGGTCGGCGGTGCTTCGTTTGGCGGGAAACTCTTCGACAATCGCAGTTTGACTTCCGCCATTTCGGCGCAGCTGGCGATGTTGGTCCATTCATGCGGATCACCGTTGTGGTCGTACAGTTCTTCGTCGCCATTAGCGTAGCGGATGTAGCGATATCGAGCGTCACGCGCGGCGTGGTTGCCGCGACCATGCGTGCAAATGGCAACGTGATCCCAGGCCTTGGTTGGATCTTTGAATAGTGGCATGAGACTCGGTCCGTGAGCATGCTCAGGAATTGGCAGGCCAGTTAGCTCGCAAAGCGTTGGATAAATGTTTGTGTAGTCAATCGCTGCGACCAGCCGCGTTCCTGCTGTTGTCACGCCGGGTGCGGCGATCGCAAACGATGTGCGCGTTGCTTTTTCCCACAACGCGAATTTGCGCCAGTGTTCTTTTTCGCCCAGATGCCAACCGTGGTCGGTCCACCAAACCACAATGGTGTTTTGTGCCTTGGGGCTGTTCTCCAAGCCCTCTAGCAAGCGACCAACTTCGTCATCGAGAAACGAAATCGTTGCGAGATAACCTTGTACGGCCTGCTTCCACTGGTCGCCTTGCAGAACCGCCGCATGATCACCGTCGGGCTTTGCCATCGCGCGACCCGCGGGCGGAACATCGGACAAATCGTTCTGCGTTATCACCGGTAACTGAATATTATCCAGGGGAAACCGATCGTAAAACTCTTGAGGCACATACCAGGGTAAATGCGGTTTGACGTAACC
>JAYVHC010000569.1:0-4689 GCA_043771575.1 Planctomycetia bacterium | reverse complement strand
CGTGTCCATTCTCTGAACTTGCAAGGGTCTGGCGTGAGGGATGAGACACTCAAATGTATCGCGAACCTGGGAGCGATTTCAGGCTTATCCTTAAAAGGCACCAGCATCAGCGATGTTGGAATTCAGCATCTCAAGAGGCTCGCGGAGTTTGATTGGCTCGATGTTTCGAACACGCAAGTGACTGCGGAAGGGTTGATATCGTCGCAACTAAAATGCCGCTTTATCAATGTTGGCAGTGGGCAATTTACGACGACTGGGTTGCAGGCTCTCAGCGCTCGCTATCAAGTCGGAATCGATGAGCCTTATGCGTACTATTGAGAGTAGAACATTTGTCCCCAAATTTTCGTGGGAACGCCCACCGAGTTTACTCGGTGGAATCGAGTCTGGGCGGCGGGTGTTATTCGTCATTTTGGCTGTTCGCTGAAAAGTCTTCGCCCCACCTAGCAAGACCCGCTCGTGAAAAAGTGCCCAACCAGCAAGGATCGCTTTGCCGAGTCCACCACATCCCTGGCGCAGCGCAATCTGAGTCACTTATGTCACGCGATGTTGCGACTTCAGCGGCGCGATTGCGAATGTCAAGTCGCTCGTTCGGTCGCGAGCCCATAGACTCAACTTCCTGGGGTTACGCGAACTATCGCTGACGCTCCAGTTCACGCACCCCAGGCTACAAAATGTCGTTACTTCGTAACTTGAAAAACTTAGTCACCGAATCGACTACTTCGGAATCCGAAAAATAGTTTCCACGCAGTTGGTTGTTATGTCATGCGATTGGCTAAAGGGGTTAATGGGCTATTTGAGGGTCACTGATGACCATGAGCCCAATTGAAAACGCGATTGAGTTCGCGATGATGCATTTGAGTGCTGCTTGAATGTAGTCGAAAGATTTTTATGCCGCTGGTGTGTTTAAGATTGTGCAACTCTTCGATTACAAACGCTTCAAGCACTCCGCATTCGAGCGACGTGAGCCGCGCCCTGCCGATGAACAAGTCACGTATAGGCTGTGGTAAAAACTTGGGCGTGAGCCAAGCAATGCGAAGCTGAAACGGTAACTCGTTGTAGCCAACTGCAGCCACTTCAGTGAAGTACGAGAGCATGCGAAACGCGATGTTCTGCGCGAGGCTTTGCATGGCTCTTCAAAATCATCGCTTGCAGGGTCTTGTTCCTCGGACAACAATGCAGCAGCGACCATTGCGGGTGACTGAGTGACGGGTTGCTTGGCTCGCCATTCGGCGATCAACTCCCAGTGAGCCGACGGCTCACCTCGCTAATACGATCCAGCGCTGATGACATTGCCTTGCACATAATTGCTCAAGTAGTTGATCACTCGCTCCGGGCCATCATACTCAGGCGGCGTCGGTTGGCAGTTAGCAATCCACACGTTGGACAGTGGCGGTGATCGCAGTGATCAAGAGGCAATAATCGCGAGAGTAAGCTTAACTGTCAGGTACGTACCAATTCCCTGTGCATCGAATATACCATCCTTCAACCAGCCAAACCTCACCCCTCCTTGGAATAGCCAAGTTGAGCCTCCTCATCGTCGTACATTGCGAAAATCTCATTACCAGCACACGAATAATCGTCGTCGATCATCGGTGCATCGGTTTCGGATAATCGTGCAAGTTCGATAAGTACGGTATATCTCTCATCCGCAGTAAGCGAAGAGAAAGCACGAATTAACTGCGAGGCAGCTTCGGTCATTATGGACTCCCTGTACCTAGAGTGTACCTGCCTGTGGTGTACTCTTACCCATTGGAAACACAAACGCAAGGAAGTCCAAAGGGCGAAATCGACGAAGAGTCCACCACGATGCGCTGGCGACTGCACAAAGATCCGCCGAACATGGCACTGGCGTGACCTGGTGTGCCACACCCGACGAAATGCGAGCGGCAAGAATAAATGGTTGGCACCTATAGCCAACTCGCCATCAAGTCGTTTAACCGGTAAGCCAGCGGCGTCGGCTCTACGGCATTAGTGAAGCCCAAGCAAGAGTGCAGGTGGCATCAGTGGCAGGTGCCTGCGTCGCCGCTGGCTACCGGTTAAACGATCCACTGGTTGGTCAACCAAAGGCCGGAAGTTCCTAAAAATCAAATACCCTGAAGTATAAGTGTGTCCCTGGGAACTCGCGTGCTGGACGACACTTTTGGCCTACAATCTGATTCGCTCCACGATTGCGTTAGCCGCAACTTTTGGCAAAGTGCTCCCTCGAACGATCAGCGTCACGTCGGCTTGTCAATATGTTTTGGCAAGCTGGCAGGAATTCTGGAATGTACGAAGTGAGTGGTCATGGCGAACCTACTGCGAGCAGCTACTTATGGCGATCTCCGCATGTAGTGTCAGCAATCGGCCGGTGCGATTTGAGCCGCGAGTGGTCAAACGCAGACGTGATCGATACACGCTCATGACTGAACCAAGATCAGCGCTTCGAGCTCGCCTTGCAAAAGGTGATAACGCCTTTGAGTTAAAAGAATTCGTAACCGCGCCACGCTCTGCGCATGATGCAACCTGCCAGTTTGGCAATTTAAAAAGCCGCCGGTTTCTTGCCGGCGGCTTTGTGGAGTGGTGCGATTTGGACTTGCTACTCTTTAGCTGCAGCCCATGGAGTTGCCGCAATTGTGGCATAGGTAACAATTGCCGTTACGGACTGTGATCGAACCACAGTTGTCACAGCTCGGCGCGTCACTCTGGAAACCAGCGAACTGGGAATCTCGAGCGCCACCACCTTTGCCGTTGGCTTCGGGCATTACGGCGCCGGCTCGCTCGAGACTCTTGGCGTCAATTGTGGCGACGCCTCCGTTGTAACACGCGGCTGTGACACATTCGTCAGCTACCTCTAACGCGCCGTTGCCGTTGGCTTGCGGTCGCTTCGAAGTCGCTGCTTGGTTGGCGGCCGACTTCGAAGGTGCTATCTTCGACTTCGGCTTGGTTGCTCCAATAGAGCTTGGGCCAGATGAGCCGGCTGAGGCGGTACTGGCGGTGGGACTTGAAGTGGCGATGGCGATGGCTGCGACCGGTTCGGATTTCATTTGGCCGGTCGAGGCTTCGCGGTAGCCGGCGAGAAACGTGATTCCCATCCAGCGGAAAATGTAATCGACCATGCTCTTGGCGATGCGAATCTCTGGGTTCGTGGTGTGCCCCATCGGTTCGAACCGCGTATGACTGAACTTGTTCACGAGCACTTCCAGCGGCACGCCGTATTGCAGTGACATGGAAATGGCGGTGCCAAAGCTGTCCATTAGACCACCCACTGTCGAACCCTCCTTGGCCATGGTGATGAACAGTTCCCCAGGGCGCCCGTCTGGGTACAAGCCCACATTCAAATAGCCTTCGTGGCCAGCGATGTTGAACTTGTGCGTGATCGATTGACGGGTGTCCGGCAATCGTTCCCGGCGCGGTTTATAAACGATCTTTTCGGTCATCGCATCGGCTTTGTCTGCCGCTTTGTCAACTTCCGATTGGGTGTTCAGCGGTTGGCTTTGCTTCGACCCGTCGCGGTAAATCGCGATCGCTTTGAGGCCCAGTTCCCAACCCCAGAAGTACGCGTCGGCGATGTCTTTCGGCGCGACGTCGTTGGGCATATTGACGGTCTTGCTAATCGCGCCAGAAAGGAACGGTTGCGCGGCGGCCATCATCTGCACGTGAGCTTGCCAGGGAATGCTGCGCGTGCCTTTGGCGGGTTTGAAAGCACAGTCGAACACCGACAGATGTTCGTCTTGAAGGAACGGAGCGCCTTCGATGGTGTCATTCTCATCCACGTAGGTGATGATCGCGGCCACTTGATCCGGCGTGTAGCCGAGATTTTCAAGACCGAGCTTGACGGATCGATTGACGATCTTGAGCATCCCGCCACCGGCCAGTTGTTTGTACTTGACGAGTGCGATGTCAGGCTCGATACCGGTCGTATCACAGTCCATCATGAAGCTGATCGTGCCGGTGGGCGCGAGCACGGTTGCCTGAGCATTGCGGTAGCCGTAACGATTGCCGAGTTCGATGACTTTGTCCCACAGTTGGCGAGCAGCTTCCTTCAGGTAATCGGGACTGCCGTCATTGATGTCTTCCACAGCATCGCGGTGCATGCGCATGACACGTTGCATCGGTTCTTTGTTCTCTTCGTAGCATTCGAACGGTCCCACTACTCCAGCCATCTCGGCGCTGGTCAAGTTCGCGGCGCCGTGCAAGAGTGCTGTAAGCGATCCGCAAACGCCGTGAGCAGCATCGGAATCGTAAGCCGCACCGTGAGTCATAATTAGACTTCCGAGGTTGGCATAACCCAGTCCCAGAGGGCGGAACAAGTAGCTGTTCTCGGCGATGCGTTCGGTCGGGTAACTGGCGTGACCGACGAGAATTTCCTGAGCGATGAAGAACAGGCGGCAAGCGGCTGTGAAACCGTCGACATTAAAAGTACCATCAGCTTGGCGAAACTTCATCAAGTTGATGCTGGCCAAGTTGCAAGCCGTGTTATCGAGGAACATATACTCGCTGCACGGATTACTGGCGTTGATGGGGCCAGAGTTCGGGCAGGTATGCCACTTGTTGATCGTCGTGTCGTACTGAACCCCTGGATCGCCGCAGTGCCAAGCGCACTCGGCCATCTTGGTGAGCAATTCTTTGGCGTCGTAAGTGGGGGCTTCGCCACGAGCCTTGTCGCTGACCCAAGTGGTTGTCCATTTGTCGCCGTTTGCCACGGCGGTC
>JAYVHC010000568.1:0-10685 GCA_043771575.1 Planctomycetia bacterium | reverse complement strand
CTCCTGACGTCCATTTGGCCTCCGAGACGAGCAGACTTAAAACTTGATTGATGTGCTCATGCGCTGATTGTAGATCTTGCAAGAGGATTTTCTTTTGTGCTTGCAGGCGTGGATCCGAGGCCTCAAGCGCGGGCGGTATTTTCTGTTGTTGGTTGGCGGCACGGTCTAGGCGGTTCAGCGCTTGTTCGGCCAACTCTTGCGATATACGAGACATTTCTTGCTGCATAGGTGGACTCTGGGTGAGCTTCTGTTCTAGTTGCCGCAAGACCTCGTCCGGTTTCGCAGCCGCCAACTCTGCCAACCGGGCAGCTTCGTTATAACGCTGCTGAGCCTCAGCGCTACCGCCTAATTCTTCGGCGAGCTGCATCAGCGATTGCGAGACGCTCTTCTCATTGTCCTCCTCAGAAATCAATTGGCTGCGGGCGTCGAAATGCTGAGCCAGTTGGTCGAGTTTGTCGGCGGCATTGGACTGCTGATCTGCAGCAGAATCGAGCAGCTTGGCTCTCTCGGAAGGCTGCACCGGTCCAGTTGCCCCTTGCACCGATGCATCGATTTGTTCTTTGGCCGAATCCACAATTGCCAAGGCTGCATCGGCTTCGCGGGCGTTCAACAACTGCTGCTGTTGAAGCAAATTCTGTGCATCCGCGTGGTCGACCAGCGCGTCTCGTAGCTCGGCGATGGGTAGCTCGGTTTGTTGCTGTTCCGAATGCAATTGCGCTAACTGCGTTGATTCGTCGGGAATCTCGTGGCGTTCTACGGCTTTCGCCAACGACTCGGTCTGCTGTTGCAGTTCCCGAGTCGCGCTGGCCGCTTTCTGCGCGAGCTCGCTGAGGGAGGGAGCTTGTTCGGTGAGTTTCGCACGGGCTAGCTGAATCATGGGATCCAGTTGGCTATTAGCTGTAGCGAGTTGTTCACTCAGTTGATTCAGTTCGGCGGCGGCAGAGACTGGGGGACGATTTTCCCAGCGACGACTGTTGATTTTTTGACCGGCTTTGGCATTTGCGTCATGCCATCGCAGTCGTTCGATGCTGTCGACCAACTCGTTGGATACTTTGGCTTGACGCAGCAGTTTCACTGCGTTCTCAAGTCGCTCCCCAAAGCTATCGTACAGAATGGGATGATTGACCATCGCATCCGTGGTGCTGAGCGCCCAGCGTTCGCCGCGTAGGAGATCCTCAAGTAACACCATGGATTCTTTAACACCGTGCGCGGCTTGAAGCGTTTCCATTGCGTTGGCAGTTTCATTCAACGCCCGCTGCTGATCGGATTTAGTCAGGCTGTTGTTTAACGTAATCTCGCGAATCGCGCGGGCTGCATTGCCAAGGTCGCTGGCGAATTCTCTATCACCTTCTTTCCGCGCACGCATCAACGCACGCCGGTCGTGCAAGTTCTCCAGAACCGCGTCGGTAGTGGCTGCGCTGATGTCAACACCGATATTGGCTTGCGGCAGCAAATTCGCGATCGCTCTGCGGAGTTGATCGACAGGTTGTCCACCAAATTCAGAGAAGCGGCGGTGGCCGTTGATAATTGCAGCGTGCAATCCACCATCGAACCAAGCAGCGTTTTTCATTTGCGATAGATTCTTTTCAATTTGCCCAGCCAGTTTTTCCACCTCGGCAGGGTCAGCCTTGGGATTCAATGCGTCCAGTTGACTGACCAGATTGCTGATCGCATCCGCAGATTGTCGAACCCGTTGCTTTGTATCTTGCCGTACGCTTGGCACCGCATCCAACATCGACTGCTGAAGTTCCATCAATTGACGCGAAAGCACCATCGCTGCTCGGTGGTTTTGTTCAAGATTCGAAGAAGCTTCGGGGTTTGAGTTGCTTTCGCGAAAGTTTGCAAACAACTGTTCTAATTTCGCCACTTGTTCCGACAGGCGTCGTCCAACGTCCTGGCTGACCATCGAGCGGAAGAGGGTGGCGGTCGTCTGACTTGTTTGTTCGAGGCGATTTGAATTCTGTGCGAGCTCTTGCACTCGATCCAAGCGTCGCTTGGCAGGCAGTTGCTCGACAGGCAGTTGCTCGACAGGCTGGGCAAGTTCTTTTGAAATCGCCGCCAACTCGCTGGTATTCCTTAGTTTGAGCATCGACAACGTCTGACCCGCCTGCTCCAGTTCCAGCAAGCTCGCGCTATCTTCAGTGTGTGAAGCCGCTTGCTCGATCAATTTCAATAACTTTGGAATCTCGACTCTCGTTAAAGCAGCGAGCGCATCGGCCGCGTCAACCAGCCTCGCATTTTGATCTGTAATATGGTCGTCGCTTTGTGGTGGTGACTTTGGCTTGGCCAATTCCTGAACCGCCTGTTCTTGTTGCCCGACGCGTTGGGCAAACGACTCTAGTTCTGTTGCGACCGTCTGTCGCAATCGTTCCGCGGGGGTTGGAAAAACAGTGATCGTCGACTCTGAAACGAGTAACTCGATAATACTTGATTCGACTGTCTGGCTCAGGCGGTCCTCGACGACCAGCTTCATTTCGACAACGTCACCCACCCGCAATGAAAGCTGCAAGAGGTCCATCTGCCAAGTCGCTTGTGTGCTGCTACGAATGCCAGTCAAGGATTGCTGAACGTCGCTGGCGAAAGGCTTCAACGATTCGGCTGCCACTACGGATTCTCGCCATGGGCCATCGCGGTTGTTGCGAGTCAGTTGTTTTAGCGATTCAACAAGCATTTCATCTTGAATCTGGGCGGCAAGCCTAAGCATCTGGTCGGGTGCAACCGTTTGTTGCGGCGAAACAGGCTGCGTCCAGGCGATTTCGGGTTTCAGATCCATAATCGCGTCCACAGAGTACGATGGGCTGAACTCATTTACGAAACCCGTTACCGCTGATTTCAAATGAATTCGATAGGTTCCGCTTTGTGCCAACGTGAACTCGGCACAATAGAGCCCCGAGGCGAGATCCCTTTCAAGCTTGTGCGACTTTTCGTAACTTTCTATGCCCTCAGTTCTGCTGGTGGATTGCCCATGCAGCTCCGCGGATTGCCCGTGCAGCTCCGCGACGCTGACGGGTTGATTCAACTCCACCGCGAGTTTCACATGAGTGCCGACAAGCGCTCGAATGTTGCCATCCGAGTTGTCTTGAACAACCGGAGCCAGCTGTGAGTAGGCGGGTGGCGTCAGCGTTTTGGTGAATTGAAGTACCTTTGGTCTCGGTTGCGTTGTCAATCGATGCCAGGCTGTTGAAGATCCGTCAGCGGTGACGCGGTACTCGATCCAAGATTGGTCGGTACTGAGCGTCGCATAATAGCGCAGCGCCGTCTGGCCGCGCTCCCTTTCCAGGGGATCGATTCTGGGATGATCTTGCATAGGAATAATAGCTGCATCGCCTTCGATCGACCGACTCTCGACCAGAACCAATCTAGGCGCTGGTCCTTCGACGCGCGCGATAATGGCTAGGATATCTCCCGCAGCAATGATTTTCGAATTGGGTTGCGGTTCCTCGATCGTTATCGCGACTCGCGCTACGCGGTCCAGATTTGCGGCGGGCAAAAGTGCTCGCGCGACACGGTTCATCCAATGCAATTGCGGAACAAACCCGAGCAAAAGAAGAACCGTCAAGGCTGCTATGGCAGCGAACAACCATTTGCGCACTAGGTACCAGGGCAATAATCGGCGAACGTCAATAGGCGCGATCATTTGACTAACACGCGTTTGCAAAAGCTCTTTGAAGGCCTGGGAGTCGTGTAGAGGCTCGCGGCCAGTGTCCGCCAATTCAACAGCGGTTAGGAGGTGTTCACGCAGGCGCGGATCAGCTGCTTCAAAGCGTTTGGCCTCGGACTGGAGAGGCTCGCGCGCATGCAGTGGACGCCAACAACTCCAAAACCAAGTTGCCACAGTAAGCGCGTAAACCAAGCCACTGGCTGTCCACCGCACAAAATCGTTGGTCGAGATCGCATCGATAATCACCGCCAGGAACACAGCTAAAACAAACACCGTGATAACAGCCGACCAGCCGCGTGAGGCAGCGAGCGCAATGCGGCGACGCCGGAACTCTTGCAATCGCTGGTAAGTGATTTCATTCAAGGTTGAGCTCATATCAATCCCGCACGTTTTCGCAGCCACCATTCAGTTACTAGAAGAATCATCGCGGCAGTAAACCACCAGTAGGTTTGCCACAGCATTGTATCCGATTCAACAAAACGTCCGCTGCTTAGTGGTCGCAGCAGCGCAAAAAGTTCATCGGCTTGCGTCTCCGGAAGGTACTTTCCGCCCGTTTTTTCCGCCGATTTGCGCAGCACTAGATCGTTGCAAGCAGTCTGCTGCATTTCGGTGCTGGGAGGGGTAACGATAGAAAAATTTGTATGTACATTGAGCGCCTCATGACTGAAACCAGCCGCCGTAAGCGACACGTCGTAGTCGCCTGCCGGGAGTGATGCGATGTTTGCAAAGTACGTTGCGGGAACATTGGGGTCTTCGATCAGCGGAACGCGGGCAACCACCTCCCCGCCTACCGACACCAATCCAATCGGCGACTTTGCGACAGCCGGAAAACCATTTTGATCTCGCAATTGAGCGCGAACTTGAACGTTTTTTCCGAATGCGTAAGTGGCTGCGCCGCAGTCCAATGAAACAAACTCGCCTTGCACGGCCATGGGAGTTCGCATGACCCATCGAGCCAATTGATTCCACAATCGTTGATGCACTTCGTCAGCAACTTTGTAACGCCAACGCCACGTTTCATCGGTCGCTGAAAAGAACACACGGCCAGCGCCAAAACGCCGCGTGACGAGCAAAGGTCGCGATTCGCCTTCGGAAGTCGCCATGGCCAGCACTTCCGCACCAGGTCGAAGGTCGACTGTATCGACAAATTGCAAGCTTGGTAACTGCGCCCACAGCGATTGACTTTCGGACTCACCACGTGCGTCAATGCGAAGCGCCGCTAGTGCTTGACCTGCACTCGTTAGCTCAACATGTTTGGGTGAGCCCTGCTGCGCGACGCTTTGAACGGAATCGCTGTCCGTCCAACTTACGGGGAACAGTTTCTGTAGTTCGGCATACTCGGGTGCTGCAAGCCAGCGCCTCGCACCAGGAATTAATATCAGGCCCCCTCCGTTTAGCTCTACGAATTCGCGGAGCCATGTAATGTGCTCGCGAGCAAGCATCTTGGCGGGCAAATCCCCAAGAAGCACGAGGTCGAACTGAAATAATTCGTCGCGCGATTTTGGGAATTCAAATTCCGAAGGCTCCGAAGCAATTTGACTTTCGACTTGCCACGCGGGATCGCGGTCAAACACGTTTCGCAGGTAGCGATTCTCCCACCGACTACGACCGTCGAGGAGCAGCAGTCGGGATCGCTGCGCCGCCACCGACGTACAGATCGCCAGCGAATTATTTTGCAAATTTGACTCGGCTGCGTCCGACGTCACCTGAGCTGAAATTTCAAGCGGTAACACAGCGTATTTCACGTGCGGTGGTAAGCGCTTTTGCAGCAACTCGTAAAGGGGTGCCGTGGGCATAGCAAATTCGACCTGCCGAGACGTTAGATTCTCGGCGGTGAGCTTTTGCTTCCATACGACTTCATCGGCGACAGTCATGCAAGCATAAAATATCTTGCCTTTGCCGATGCGATCCCTTAAGTGAAGTGTGCCACGCAAGATGTCCGTGCGAAACACTCGCGGCGGGCAATCGATCGATTGAAGAGCGAGGTCCGTGGCTTCGGCTGTTGCCCCAAAACCGACAGTGAACAGAGCGTGGCCAGCTGCCGTCTGCGAAGCGATTTCCAATGGCGATGCACCCGAATTGTTTTGCCCATCGCTGAGCAGCACCACGACCGATTGGCTGACCACCGAATCTGGGTTTGCAACGGAAGTTGTGAGCGATTGCCGGCTTTCTGCGATTGCATCGCCTAGCGCCGAGGTATTCGACCACGAGGCTGGTGACCAAACACTCGGCGACTCAGGCAATTCGGGAACTTGTAAATCGCTAGATTCCCAGAGTATGGTAGTTCGACCGTCGTCTATGCGCCGAATGGTCACTGCGAACTCTTCGCTGAGCTTCATGATCGACAACTGTTCGTTGCGAAGCAACAGGTTTACAGCGCGATCGAAGCGCGCTCTGGGTTGCCCGACCGCGGCTTGCGGATCGTCGAGAATCGACATGCTCTTCGATCCGTCGAGCAAGAAGGTAATGCGACCTGGATTTCCCTGTCGAACGCGATGATGAATGACTGGTTCGAGAAAAGTCAGCATCAGCAGAAAAATCGCGAGAGATCGTAACAAGGGTAACAGCCAACTGTTACGCGACGAAAGCGATCGAGTCTCACGGCGATAGAGCCACCAGGCCATAGTCGCAAATGTCATTGCTAACGCAAGTCCAACGGGCCACGGCCAGCCGCTCAGTAGGCGCAAACTATTCAAAGTGGGCCTCGCGAGATGCGTTGCTGCCACCAAAGTTCCAGAAACAATAGAGCGATCATGGCTAACAAAAACCAACGCCAAGCCTCGCGGCCATTGGCACGCAGGCTCTGCATCGTCAATAATTCCTGCGCATCGGCAGCCACACTGGCCCCTATCGCGGTTGCTAGCTCATCCTGTTTCTGGGGTGCTAAAAACTCCAATTGCGATTCATGAGCAGGAGCATTCACGGCGTAGCGTGTCGTGCTATCTAGATTCGGATTGCTTCGATCCGTGTTCGAGAAACTGCCGAAAGTGACTGAATAGACGCCTGGGAACGCGGTTTCACTGAAACTCAGATTTACATTGTTATCCAGGTGCATTTCAAGCTTTGACTGATCAGGTAACGTCACGACCGCGAGCTGATGGTCTACAGGTGTTCCGCCAGCTTTTGTGTTTGGAGACTTGATCGCTAGAGACTGGCCCGTGGTTGTGTTGCGACTTGGTTCAACGCCGGTTGCCAACCACTGGACCAAGTTTTGCATCAGCGGCACGTAGATTGGCCGCAGGGGGAGGTTTGATCCAGTAGTGTCTGCAGAGATGGCGAACTGTACGACGCGGCCGGTGCCGAATGCTTTGGCGACTAAAAGCGGTTCGCTATTATCGAGTTTCAGTAAAACGTGAGCCGCAGATTGGGATGAATCGCTGCTGGTGTTCAGTTTCAAACTGTGCGAAGCGCTCACTTCGACCGCCGCAAAGTCTTCGCTTCCAAGTTGACGCATGCCGAGGCCGTCGAGCGCAGTTGGTTCAGCAGAAATGCGTGCCATGGAGGCTTGTGGTTTGGACTGAGGCAGGTAATCACACGGCAATAACGGGGATTTGGCAACAGCGCCCCAGTTCGCATTGTACCAGGTAGTGTCGATAGCCTTTGTCGAAAACAACATCAAGCCACCGCCTTGTCGAACGAACTCCACGATTTCACTAGCGAGCGGATCGTTCAGGCGCGGAGCGTCGACAATCACAACTACGTCGTGATCCGCAATTTCGCTTTTCGCAATCTGGTCAGGATTGATGGTTCGGGTCAGCATGTAGTTTCTACCAGCAGCGCTCGACTGAAACGGAGACAGCGCCAGCGAGAGATAGCCGGATGCGCGCTGTAACTCGAGTGCATCAGCTTGTTTGTCAATAATCAAGACTCGCAATGGATCGCGCACGTTGACGATTTGATAACTCGTGTTGTCAGCCGTTATGCCAGCCGTATCGTCTACTTGCACCCTTACCACATGCGTTCCCGGTGATTCAATCTGGCAATCAAAAACGGCCTGCGTAACACCGCTGGCCAGTATCGAGAGTCGGCGACTGGCAACCTCGGTCCCGGCAACTTGCAAATGGATGGACACGTCGTCTGCCGGTTTATCGCCATGATTTTGGACTTGTGCGGAGACGCGAAACACCTGTTTAACGACAACCAGCGGTTGTTCCATGGCGTCGATCGCGACGGATAAATTTGATTTCGCGATAGGCTCGCGTATCGGCAGCAACGTCAACTGTACGGGTATCTTTTTTGCGGTCAGTTGTTGCTTGATTGCAGCCCGCTGGACCTCAGCGAACTCTTTCCATTCATGATCTTGAAAGTCGGAGATCACGATAATCTCGCGACTTGCGTTCTGCATACTACTGGCCTGCTTCAGGGCGGCAGCCAGGGCGGATTGGACGGGAACACTGCCAGCGCCGCTTGGGAGGCTCGCAAGTTGGTACGAGACGCGGGCATGGTCGAAGGTCGTTCCATTTAGGACATCGATTGGCTGTCCACCCATGGTCCAAATACTCAGTTCCGTCGATGGTGCTTGCCGTTTGATCACTGCTTGGGCTTGCTGAATGGCATGTTGGAATCGAGTAGTGTTCGAAATATTAATCGCCTGCATTGAGAGGCTGTTATCGATCAAAATCACCAGCGACTTAGCGCCTGCACCACTCGCCGAACGCCAGCTAGTGAAGACCAGACGGGCGAGCCCCAGTGCCAAAAGAACTGGGATCAGGCAACGCATGAGTAACAGCAGCATCGATTGCCATTGAATACGCTGAGAATTGACTTGCAGGGCTGCTTCGAGCAAGTGCATCGCGCCCCATTCGACCACTTTGAAACGGGTTCGGTTGAGCAAGTGAATGATCAGCGGTGCGATGAACGCAGCGATACCTCCCAGCAAAATCCAATTCAAAAAGCTCATCGTGAGCCTCCCTGCCGCGAGCCTTCCCGTTTTGCAATGTACGTCGACAGCAGCTCCGAATACGCCTGATCGGTGGTGCAGTGAATCAAGTCGATACGCTCTTTGGCACAGCGTTCCGCCAGTGTCTGACGAAATTCGGCAACGCGTTTCAAGTACTCGTTGCGAACGGAATTTGGATCCACCAAACGCTGATGGCTGGCCATTTCCAACGAACGGAATTGAGTCCGCTGGCCAAAGGGAAAGTCAAGCTCATCACGATCCCAGACTTGGAACAGCAGCACTTCATTTCCCGCATGTCGAAAGTAGGCCAGTGACTTTAGCAGTGACTCGACATCATCAAAGCAATCCGAGATCAAGATGAGCATACCGCGTCGCTTCAGCTTTGCAGCAACTTGCTGAAGAGTAGTACCGAGTTGCGTTTCGCCACCTGGTTGAGAACGCACGAGACATGCGCTGATAGCCATCAGATGATTGACTTTGCCGCGTGCGGGAATCATCTCGCGGATGGCCGTATCAAACGTACATAACCCAACTGCGTCTTGTTGGCTGATCAGCAGTGTGGCCAAGCACGCGGCAAGTCGGGTTGCAAAGATGTGCTTGCTGACACCCCCTGCCTGCGTTCCGCAGTAGCTCATTGAACCACTTTGATCGAGCAGAATCATTGCTCGCAGATTAGTCTCGTCCTCATATTGTCGAATGTAGAGGCGATCGGTTTTCCCGAAAAGCTTCCAATCAATCGACCGAATCTCATCGCCTTTGACATACTGGCGGTGTTCTTTAAACTCAACGCTGGCTCCCTTGTGCGGCGATCGATGGCGGCCAACAGTAATGCCTTCCACAACGCTGCGCGCGAGCAATTGGAGACGAGCGACTGCGTCGCGGTCGTCGGGAGTTAAGAGTCGGTTGCTGATTGACATTAACGAGCTGCAGGATGACTTTGGCGGGAATTGCCCGCCACCGCGAGCTCCGAGGTTTTCAGTCTGTTTTAGGGCGATCGACTTATCCAATTTGTCGCAAATAGCTTAGGCAGTTGTAGTATAGCAGCCGCCGTGGCAGTCCCGAAAACAAAGTGGTCTGCACTTCAACATTGTAACGTCTTCCAAGTTGATCTCTCCCTGCTGCGCCCAATTAGGCGATGATGTCGTGAAGCACTCGGCCATGAACATCCGTCAATCGGGTGTCACGTCCTCCAAAACGATAGGTCAATCGTTCATGATTGACACCCAGCTGGTGCAGAATCGTCGCATGCACGTCATGAATGTCGAGCGGATGGACGACGGCGCTCATGCCCATCTCATCCGTCTCGCCATAAGTCATACCACCTCGGATTCCTCCGCCCGCCATCCAGATGGTGTATCCACTGACATGATGGTCGCGGCCATCATCGCCTGAACTATGCGGTGTGCGCCCCATTTCGCCTGCCCAGATAACCAGCGTTTCATCTAACAGGCCTCGCTGGTTGAGATCTTTGATCAAGGCAGCAACAGGTTGATCGGTAATTCGAGCGTTTTCACCATGACGCAGTTTCAGCTCACCATGCTGGTCCCAGGGCGAGTTGTTGGCGTGCGTGTTAGGGCAAGTGATCTCGACAAACCGCACGCCGGATTCGATCAGGCGTCGCGCTCGCAAGCACTGCAGCGCATAGAAACGTTCGTAGTCATTGCTGCGATCGGCGCCATACATTTTTACGGTTGCCGAAGTTTCACCGCTGATATCGCAAAGCTCAGGAACAAGCGTTTGCATGTGGGCCGCGGTCTCATAGTTGCGAATGGTCGATTCGACCGCTTCGACACCGCCCAGTTCATCTACCGATGCGGACTCTTGCGCGCGCAGGAAGGCCAACTTAGCTTGCTGAATGCTGGCTGCGTCCGCTGGCACAATGTTGTCGACAGGCGTCCCCTTCGCGCGGACCATAGTGGCTTGATGTGAGGCTGGAAGATAGGCATTCGCAAAATTCTGAATACCGCCGTTAGGAATCCAATCATTGTTCAGCAGCACGTATCCCGGCAACTGCTGGTTCTCCGTCCCCAATCCGTACGAGATCCACGAACCGATACTCGGTGCAGCTCCAATCGATCGCCCGGTATGTAGGAGCAACGATTGCGCGCCGTGGAGTGGATTTTC
>JAYVHC010000567.1:0-2391 GCA_043771575.1 Planctomycetia bacterium | reverse complement strand
CATGAAGCCAGGAGGAGGATCGATGAGATTAGGTGGGTGGATGCTGCTGCTCAGTTATGTCGCTGTGCAGGTCGGGTTAGGGCAAGTCGCAATCGCTGCGGAACCTCCGCGGCTTCAGCCGCCGCCAGACCCCAAGGCTGGCCAATTGATCGAGTGGGAGGGTTGGTCGTTTCGCTGGCAGTTTCGCGATATCGAAGGCTTGATGCTGACGGATGTCTACTTTCGCGGTCGCAAAGTTCTCAAAGCGATCAACTTAGCCGAGATTTACGTCCCTTACGCCACCGGTCAGCCGAGGCCCGAGGACTTCGCGCTGGGCGGTTTTCGTGCCAACCCCATGCCACTCGAAATTGGCCGCGACTGCGCAGGCGTCGGCACTCAGTGTCGCGCCTTCAGCCGAGACGGATCGCTGGCGACAGGTCCTACAGCAGATGTAATGATGCACGAAGAGCCGCTAGGATTTCTGTATGCGGGCAACCAAGGGCGCGCGCCCGGCAAGATGCTTGTCCTGTGGTGCATGGCGCATTTCGCGGGCACCGAGGATGGCTACACATACGTTATCCGCTGGAAGTTTCGCAACGATGGCAGCCTGTGCCCCGAGGTCGGCGCGACGGGTGGCTTGCAACATTTGAACACCGGCGCGGGAACGGACGCTGGTATTGTCGTTGGTCGCGATGCCAAGCAGCAGCCTGTGTTTGCGCCTTCGCACGTTCACAATTTCTATTTTCGCATCGACTTCGATATCGATGGCGAAGAGGGTAACGTCGCCGAGGAGTTCACGTACGAAATCGAGCCCGACGATCCGATGTATGCCCGCGCGGTATGGCGACCGTTTGAACTTGAGCGTTCGCGTGTGCGCCAAGAAGATGTCTTTCGTTCCTGGCGCGTGAAGAATCCAATGTCGCTGAATACTCTCGGCCATCCGCGTTCGTACCATTTGCAACCCGGCGGCCAAGGCGCGTGGAAAGATGCTGCCCATCCGGTTCTGGTCGATGACTTCTTCATCACGAAATATTCCGCGACCGAGTTCCCGTACTCAAGTGCTGACAATCGTCGCACTTTGGCCGCACTCAGCAGTTACCTGAATGACGAGCCCGTTGTGGGTGTTGACCTTGTGGCCTGGTATCGACTCTCCTTTGTGCATCATCCACGAACGGAAGACTACCCAGCGCAGCCGATTGTGTGGAACAGTTTCGAGTTGATGCCTCGAGACTTTCTCGACGCCAGCCCGCTGGAGGTCTCGAAGTAAACCCCTGAGCGTTAACCTTGCAAGATTGTCGAAGCGACGAATTCAGTTAGACTATGCAAGAGCAGATTTACAAGGTGAACTATCAGCCCGAAGGCGCTAGCGTCTGCAGACAGGAATTTGGAGCTGCTGACAGGCGAGGTTGTTTAACCGGTAGCCAGCGGCGACGCCAGCACCTGTTACTTATGCTGACGGAACTAATGCTGACGGTGCGCATCAATTGCCTGCTAGCACATTAGGGTCGTAATAAGGCGGAGCAACCACACCAGAACATGGTTGACATAAGCGGCAGGTGCTGGCGTCGCCGCTGGCTACCGGTTAAACGATTTGATTGCCGGATACAATCTGATTGCTAGGTACAGCGCAAGCCGGAGTTGAAATAGTCGATTAAGTCAGCAGCACATCACGAGAACAGATTAAGAGCCCAAAAAAAACGGGCCTAATTGCTATAGTAGGGAAATGTCAGCGTGGTCGAAAAGTCGAGCCGAAAATCAAGCGGAATGCGGATTTGGTGGATGCTGGTGATCCTCATGATCCTCTTGAATGTGACACTTTGGCAGCGTCCATTGATCGCGGGTTGGCTTGGCGCGCGCGGCTTGCGATCTGCCAGCGATGACAATTCTGGAGTGGCGACGCGCTACATTGAGTGGTCGCGTTTTGTTTGGCGACAGTCTCCGGAGGCCGCCATGGCGGCTGCTAGACTGGCGCGACGCGAGAGCCGAATGGATGAATTTGCGTTGCAACTGAAACGGGCTCGCTACCTTGGAATATCTGTGGAGCGTGCGGATCGAGAGACTTGGTTGGCATCCGCTCAGGGCGGTCAGTTGCGCCAAGTGGGTGAAAAGCTGAGCGAGTTGATCGAGACATCGGGTGGCGACGGGCCTCAAATTTGCGAGGCGTTCGCGCAGGGCTACATCCGCATGCGGGACTATAATTCTGCGTTAACACTTTTGAAGGCGTGGGCCAAAGACTATCCAACGGACGCAAGGCCCTATGCATGGATCGGCTTGATCCATGCGGAAATGCAATCGAACGAAGAGGCCGAAGATGCGTTTCGCAATGCGTTGCGTATCGATCGACGCAATGCCCGCGCCGCCCAGGGGTTGGGCGCTCTGCTCGTCGATTTGAAGCGTCCCAGCGAGGCGGTC
>JAYVHC010000566.1:0-2871 GCA_043771575.1 Planctomycetia bacterium | reverse complement strand
TCGGGTTGCGTGCAAAGTAATTTCCTAGTGGTCAAATGTCGTTGGGTTTGTATAAAGGCGCGCGGCAGATTGAACTCTAGCGGCCGAGTCTTCATGTCGGGAGAGCGAGGCTCCTGCCGAGCTCTGAGTGGGCAGGCGCTAGACCTTCCCGGCTTGTGAACGTCCAGTGGCGGCTCGATAAAGGCTCCGCAGGAGCGTCGCTCTCCCGTTAATTGCTATGCACGTGGCAAAGATGTTTACAGCGGTGGGGCGAGGCTCCTGCCGAGCTTGGATCTGGCCCGGCCGGTGTCTCGCTCGCCGCATAATGCATTTCCGCCGCACGCCTAATATAACGATTGAAGCGGCTGGGTGGCTGGGGTGCTAGGGACCGATTGAAGATTGGAACCCACAATCGAAAAGTGGCGTCTATAATATAATAGAGGCTTTCGCGCTCGGACCCTTTACCTGATTTGACTAACGCATGAGTTCTTCTCCTACTCAGGTTGCTCGCGGTACCACTCGCATCTCGAATGACGAAGTCCGCGCGGTGCTGCATACGCATATTCGCAAGACGGCCAAATTCATCAAGTTCCTGGACTTGTCCGTTCACCTATTCGCTTGGGTCGCGGCTATGTTCGGGCTGTGGTTGCTGGCTTGTATCGTGGATCATTGGCTTACGCCACTGTCGAGTTTAGGGCGTTGGTTGTTCTGGACCTCGGCGGTCGCTGGAACGGCTTGGTGGTTGATCACCAAATTCATACCGCTGCTCATCAATCGCATCAATCCAGCTTATGCTGCCAAGCGTATCGAACACTTGCTACCAGAGTTCAAGAACGGCTTGATCTCTTGGCTAGAACTCGATCAACTCCCCGAAAATGGAGTGCCACGCGGGATCATGTCGGCGCTCACCTATCGTGCGGCACGGCATCTTGGCGGACAAGACCCATCCACGACCGTGGACACCAGCCGCTTGATCAAACTGATTGGCGTCGTGCTGTTGCTGTTCACCAGCCTTGTGGTGTACACGATGGTATCGCCCAAAAGTGTGCTCGACACCGGTAAACGCATTGCCATGCCATGGCGTACGATTGCGGCTCCATCGCGCGTACAGATACTGAGTGTGAAACCGGGCGCGGTCGAATTGACTCAGGGCAAGCCGCTAGATGTGGATGTTGAGATTCGCGGTATTCGAACCCACGAAGCGGTTCGTGTTCGTTTTACGACTATCGACGGCCAACTGCGCGATCAACGCGTTGAACTAACGCCAGTTACTGAGGGCTATCATTACAGCGGCAAAGTGCGCACTGAGACAACTGGCGTTGAGCATGAATTGGATTATTGGATTGAAGCGGGTGATGCGACCAGTGGACCATATCGAGTCTCGCTCAGTCCGCTGCCTTCCGTAGCGCTCGAGCACGTGGCTCTGAAGTTTCCGGCCTATACAAAGATCGCTGATCGCCAAGTGAATGGCGGCGATTTTGAAGCGATCGAAGGAACTCGAGCCACCATTCATGCACTGGCAAATCAAAAAATTTCCCGAGGGCATTGGGAAATCAACCCGGAGATCGATGCAGCCGGTGATTTGTCGCGAGCTGACGCAGTGCATGAGTTGAGTGTCGACGACCGGCAGTTGACGGGCACTCTGCTGTTGCAATTGAACTCGGAGAAAGAGAATCCAACCAAGCTGACTTATCGATTGCGCGGATTCAATGCTCGCGGTGATGGTAACCGCGAACCGATCTTACACACAATGAAAGTGATCGCTGACGTAGCGCCCGAGATTAAGCTGGTCGGGCCCGAAAGCCGGCGAGTCAGAGTGCGTCCGACATCGCGACTGAATCTGGAAGTACAAGCCAATGACCCCGATTTCGGGCTGAGCCAAATTGATATCGAGATTCGACGCAGTGGAATCGTCTTGCGCCGCGAAACGATGCTGAAAAGCGAAGGCGAAATTGGACAACAAATCAAAAAGTTGCCGTTGAATATGGCTGACTTTAAAGTACCCGAAGGTGGGACGCTAGAAATCCGGGCGACTGCTCAAGATAATCGTCACGACCCGGTTTCAGAGAGACTTGCACCGAACGCGAAAGATTCCGAACTGCTGACTCTGGAAGTTGTCGGTGCCGACCAAGAGATCGACAACCCTCAAGAGCAAATGGATGCGTCCGAAGAGCCAGCCGCAAGTAATGGCCAATCGGAGAAGGATCAGAATGCTGGTGATGAAGCCAGCCGTTCCCATTCGAACGATCGCAACACGAACGATCGCAAGTCTGACAGCACCGACACCGCGCGAAATGATGCAGACGCGGCTGAGCAACAACCGCGACAACAACCCAACCCAAATGCGGCGGAGCCCAACGGGAACCGGGACCAGGGGGAGCAACCAGATAAGCAGGGTAAGCAAGAGGGCAAACAGCCAAGTCAACCGGGTAACCAACAGGACAATCAGGCCGGCGAGCCTAAGCCTGCTGTTGGAGATCAAAAATCGAAAACTGAGCAAAGTAAGAGTGGTCCACAAAGTGGCCGACAAAGTGGTACTCAGGCCGGAAAGCAAGAGCAGAAGGATCAAGCAGGCCAACCCGGCGGTCAATCGGAAAGCCAAACTGGTAGTAGCCCCAGTTCGGAGGGTGGATCGCAATCCGATTCGAGCTCCGACGAAGGCAACAAATCAACTCAGCCCGGTTCTGGCAAGTCGGGAAACGATTCTGACAATTCCATTGGCCAAAAATCGAGTTCGCCTGGGCCAAATCCATCCCAAGGGGGCTCGGCTGCGAAAAGTGGTTCTGAGGGAGGTGAGAATAGCGACTCGGGAAAACCCACGGGCCACTCCGACACAAGCAAACCGAGCGACGGCGAAGTCGTGAAGCGTGTCCAAGAGTTCCTGCAAGACAA
>JAYVHC010000565.1:0-6413 GCA_043771575.1 Planctomycetia bacterium | reverse complement strand
TGCCTGTTCGAGGGTCCGTGTTCATGAACACACCGCTAGCTTCTACACCGCTTACTGAGTGGCATTTAGCCCACGGTGCGCGGACGGCTGAATTCGCAGGCTATCAGATGCCAATTCAGTACACATCGATTGTGGTAGAGCACAAGGCAACACGCACCGCGGCGGGGTTGTTTGATATTTCGCATATGGGTCGACTACGTTTCGAAGGTGGCCGTGCTGACCAGTTGCTCGACCATTTGCTGACCCGACGTGTGACCGATATGCAACCAGGCGCTGTTCGATATTCGTTGATGTGCAACGAAGAAGGTGGCATTCTCGACGACGTGCTGGTGGCGTGCCTCGAAAGTCCGAGTGGCCGTCAATTCTTTTTGTTAGTCGTCAACGCGAGCAATCGATCCAAAATTTTGAAGTGGATTCAGCCGCATCTGGCCGATTTCCCGGAGGTGGCCTTTTATGATGCGAGCGCTACGACCGCCATGATTGCCATTCAGGGACCCAAGGCGGTCGAGATCGCTGGGCGGATATTGCCGCCGAAGGTTTTAGGGCTGAAGTATTACCGAGGACTGGTCACTGAGCAGATGGGAAAGCCGTGCATAGTGACGCGCACGGGATATACTGGCGAAGACGGTTTCGAGTTGGTCGTTAAGGCCGAGGACGCGCCGCGAGTTTGGGAAAACCTGATGCTGGCTGGGCGCGAGCACGGTATTGCAGCGGTTGGGTTGGGTGCACGCGACACCTTGAGGCTCGAAGCCGGCATGCCGCTGTACGGCCATGAGCTGAACGAAGACACTGATCCATTTCGGGCCGGTTTGGAGTTTGCGGTCAGTCTCGGTGATCGTTCGTTTCTTGGATCTGAAGCGCTGACGGCGATCAGCAAGATCCAGCCAACAGTGCTACGAGTTGGCTTGAAATTGGAGGGGCGCCGCGCTGCTCGCGAGGGAGCTGCGGTGCTGGACCCCGATCGTCGTCAGGTGGGTGAGGTTACCAGCGGTACATTTTCGCCGACCCTGGAAGCTCCGATTTCGATGGCCTATGTTGCGGCCGAAGTGGCTCGTCCGGGTGCACCTGTCGATGTTGATATTCGCGGTTCGATTGTCAGTGCCGCGATTACCCCCTTGCCCTTTTACAAACGAAGTTAACAACGCGTGCATGGGAGAATTTGCATGAATCCAGAGAGCTTGAAATACAACCGATCCCATGAGTGGGTTGGTTTGGTGGAAGAAGGCGGCGAGCAGATCGCGGTCGTTGGAATTTCGGATTTCGCCGTTGAGCAACTCACGGACTTGGTCTACATGGCGCTGCCAACTGTTGGGCAAATTGTGACGGCTGGCCAAGAGTTTGGCGAAGTAGAATCGGTGAAAGCGGTCAGTCCGCTTTACAGTCCGGTCGACGGCGAAGTGGTGGCAGTGCATTCCAAGCTGGCCGAAAACCTGGAAAAGCTTGGCGAAGACCCTTTTGGCGATGGCTGGATCATTAAAGTTAAGCTAGCCGCTGGAGCTTCGCTGGATGGGTTGCTCGATTATCATGCCTATCGAAAACAATGCGCTGAGGCTTAAGGCGACTTGCACCTGCCGCTCGCTTAAACGAAAGTTTGAATAGGTTGATGGAAGCGTTCAGCTACATTGATGTACCGCGAAGCGGCGTGATGAACATGGCGATTGATGATGCGATGTTGGATTTTTCGGAGGCGCATGGCGCGGTGGTGTTAAGGTTGTATCAATGGTCGGAGCCGACACTTTCACTGGGGTACTTTCAAAAGATTAGCCAACGAGAGTTGCATGCACCGAGCCGCGATTTGCAAGTGGTGCGCCGGGCGACTGGTGGTGGTGCTATCGTGCATCACCATGACCTTACTTATTCGCTGGCGGTGCCACAATCGAGTTCGAGTACGGGTGCGGCGCCAGCGATCTACCGCGTGATTCATGCAGCGGTAGTAGAATGGTTTATTGAATTAGGGTTGCCGGCGTCGCAGTGGCGAGAAACTTACAACTTACCGACAACAGGTGTACAGCTCGCAGCATCGCACAAATCAGAATTCTTGTGTTTTCATCGTCGCAGTGCGGGCGACGTCGTGGTCGGAGAACAAAAGGTTTTGGGGAGCGCGCAGCGCCGAAGCAGCGGAGCAGTGCTACAGCACGGAAGCCTTTTGATGTCGATGAGCGAGCACGCACCGAGCTTGCTGGGTGTGCAAGATTTGGTTCCGATTGCAGGGAAAATAATGGCGGACTTGCGTATTTTTTCGGAAGAAATGCGTTTAAGGATTCAACGGGGAATTGACGCGTTGTTGGGTTTAAGCTTCCAATGTAGCCATCACTTGGATGGGGAACTTGGCGAGTCCGCAACTGTCAAGGTGGCCAAATTTGGCTCACCAGAGTGGCGAGATCGCGCCTAGGGTAGTGCCAACACTGGGGTTCTTTGCAACCCCAGGCTGTTAGAACGACGGGTTTTTTTGCCTTGCGCTATTGCTTAAGAGGGCTGTGTATGCCGATAATATGGGTAGATTAAAAAAAGCTTAGGTAAGTTTGAAAAATACTTGAGTACAAAATTTGAGTTAGTCTGGATGGTTAGCTAAGACGCGAACAAAGCCCGACGTGGGCTGCAGCGATTTCGAACCGATGGGAACTTTGCGTGGTATCTTTTCGGGGGTTAAGTGGAATGCAAATGCATCTGAAGGTGGTTGGCGGTGGGCATGATGGAAAGTTGATCGCTGTCAACTCGGACAAATTTCTTATTGGGCGAAGCGAGGAATGCCAGTTGCGGCCAAAGAGCGAGTCGATTAGTCGCCGGCACGCGGCAATTGTGCGCAAGGATGGTCGCATACTCTTAATCGACTTGAAGAGCCGTAATGGCACTCATGTAAACGAACAGAAGCTGGATCCGTCGAAGGCTAAGGTTCTGAAAAATGGCGATGTCATTCGCGTAGGTAAGTTGGAGTTTGTGGCTGTATTGGAAGTAGGCATTGATAAAGTCAAGAAGCCTGAAATTAAAACTGTAGAAGAAGCCGCCGCGCGAACCGCCAGCAGTGTTAACGACAGCCGCTTTGAAGATGTCGACGTCAGTACGTGGCTGGACGAAGCGGAGCAGATCGAACGCCGTATCGGTTTGGAACCCATCACCCGACAATTTCAAATTGACGAGACTTCCAAGGTGGAAATCGCCAATGAGCAGACTGTCATTGAGGCGAAGAGTCATGAGGAAACAAAAACAGATGCGAAGCCCGCTGGCAAATCAAAACCCGGCAAGATGCCGACTATGCCAACAAAGCCGCTGACGGCATCTTCGAAGGACGCTGCGTCAGAGACTCTGCGAAAACTATTCGGCGGTCGGTGAGTTGATTTTTGTCAGTTATCGCGATAACGACGTTGATAAAACCTGCTTCACGGCAGGTTTTTTTTTGGCGTATGATTGAACTGTTTTCGTGTGCCACTGGCGTTGGGCCAGTGAATCGAAGCAAGTCGATCTGCATGAGGCAAATTCTTCCAAGGCGTTCAATGTCAGCGGGAAGGTTACGGTTGGGTTACGATGGAATTGACAGTAGAATCTAGGGAATACCGCATGGATGCATCAACACTGTCCGGAGTAACTATGCGTGTTTTAATTCTTTCGGTTGTATCGATTTTAGCGATGCCTTCATGGCTAATTGCTCAGGGGCCGCCCAAGCACGAAGTAGAGCTTGCCAATGGGATGATTCTGGGGCCAGGTGTTCTTCGTTCGAGAGAAACGATAAGCGAGAACCCGAATGAACAGGGAGGCGCCGCCGAATCCGCTGCGAAACCCATTGGAGTTCTTGACGATGACTTGCGCAATACGATCTTCAATTTTCAACCCAAGAACATTATTGCTCAGCGCGTGGTCAATGTACCGGAGGCCATCCAGTTTCCGTTTTCCAAAGCAGAAATTGAGACCACTGGCGGGCCGCTGTTGATCCAAGGCGTCCTGGGTGTGTCTGAGTTCAATGAGTTTGGTCGGCGCACGTTTTCGATTCGAACACCCTCGGGTGCAAAGCACTTGCTTCAAGCGATCACTGAGATCTCGCCCTTGTACAGCAAAGTTGAGACACTGCGAGTTTCGGATTCGGTCAAATGGGATCAACGCATTGCTACGGATTCCATTCCTACACAGTTACTCCGCGAAATCCTCCACCAAAATCTGGATTTGAGCAGATCGAGTGACTGGACGAAATTGGTACGGTTCTACATGCAAGCCGAGCGATTTGCAGAGGCCAGGAAAGAAGTTGAAGCTGCCAGCCAAAAATTCCCAAACGATTTCGATCGAGTGCTTCTGACCCAGTTGGACGAACTCAACGCGGCTCAATTGTTCCGCGAAGTTAAGGCTCGTCAGGAGGCTGGACAATATCAGCTAGCAAACTCGGTTTTGAATTCCTTCAGATTGGATACGTTGCCGCTGGAAGTCCAACTGAAGGTACAAAACCAATTCGAATCGCTCAAACAGAGTTTGGTGTTGGTCAGTCAGATGGTGGAGTCGCTGAAAAAAGATCAGCTGGCACTGCCAGCAGCGGAGCAGGAGTTGGTCGGGGCCCTGGTCAAAGAGATATTCAGTGAAGTGAATTTGGATTCTGCGATCCGTCTGTCGGATTATGAACGCTTGCGGGCCGATTCTACACTGTCAGTAGAGCAGCGGGTCTCGCTGGCACTGTCGGGCTGGTTGCTGGGCTCCGGCGCAGGTTTGGACAACTTTGCGACCACCAAGAGCTTGATCGGGGCTCGGACGCTTGTGCAGCAATATTTGATTGAAGCTGACGGCGTAAAACGCACGCAGATTTTGGCTCAACTGAAATCGATGGAAGGTGGGCAGCCGGATCTGGTAGTGAAGATATTGGCCTTGATTAAGCCGCCAAAATCACCGCCCGCGGTAGCAAAAGATGATCCGCCCGGGATGCATCGCATGCAGGTCGCGATGGGTGCTGAGATGGTCAGTTACGTTGTGCAAACACCGCCAGAGTATGATCCGAATCGAGTTTATCCTTGCGTTGTAAGTCTTCCCTCGCTGAGTTCGAATCCGGAGTATCAAGTAAATTGGTGGTGCGGTTCGCCTTTACTGTTAAAGGAAAATGAGCAAGCCGAGGCAAAAAGTCAGCGATTAGGTCAGGCGACTCGCAAGGGTTATGTCGTCATTTCGCCGGTTTGGGCCGCGAAAGGACAATTGCAATACAACTATTCCGAGATCGAACACGCGCGCGTGCTGAAATGCTACCGCGATGCTCTGCGGCATTTCGCGATCGATACCGACCGCGTATTTATTTCGGGGCATCAAGCAGGCGCCGCCGTGGCTTGGGATATAGCCCTTTCGCATCCGGACTTGTGGGCCGGAGCCGTGATGATTTCCCCCACTGCGGACAAATTCATCATTCAATACGACCAGAATGCTAAGCTGATGCCGATGTACTTTGTGTATGGCCAATTCGACGGCAGCGGTTTTCGGGACCAGATTGGCAAAACGCTCGACAAGTATGTTTCGAGCTTACATTATGACGCGATCGCAGTCAGCTACATTGGCCGCGAAGGGGGCTTTTTCCCTGAGGAAGCTCCTCGAATCATGGAATGGATGCAGCTCTCGAGTCACCGTCGGCTGCGGAATCCAAAAGAGTTAAAAGTCTCGATGATGCGTCCTGGTGATCGCTTCTTCTATTGGATTGAAGCTCCGGATTTTGCTTCGGAGAACAATAGTTTTTCGTTCAAGCCTGGGGACGCTCGAGGTATTGAGGCCAGTATTACGGCCAAAAATGGGGTCTCTGTTAGCCAGAACCCTTCACCTGCGACCTGGATATGGCTTAACCCCGAAATGGTGGACTTCAAGCAGCCCGTGAGCGTACGTGTGAAGGGCACGACCAAGAAATTCGATGTGTCGAGTGATTTGGATGTCCTCTTAGAAGATGCTAGGCAGCGGGCGGATCGACTGCATCCCTTCCATTTCAAGATTTCGATGCCCTAGCTGCACCCGCCTTATGAGAGGCTAGGGAACTTTTGCGACTGGTTTCTACTCCAACCCACAGTGTGCGACGGATGGTAAGGATTTTGTCGTGGGTCAAGCTCCGATTTTTATGGGAGTATTGTCCGGCAAAGTCGGTTAGACCGGCCCAAACTGCAATTGAGGTAGGCTGAGCTGGCGGATGACCAAGGTTTTCGTTGAATTCCGTTGGTTCCCGATTACAATCCAAGTCGCAGCTATTTGTTTTCCAAAAATCCCCAGATACCCCGTTTTGCCTAATCGGCGATTCACGACGACATGAGAAAAACCTGGTTTGACTCGATGTTGGCGACGGATTTATGTGGTTTTGGCTACTTGCTATCAGTTCTCTTCAGCTCTCCGTCGAGAGGTTAATTCATGGCCATTGGTGGTTTGTCCTCATCGCGTAAGTTGTTAGCTCGCAGACGTTTGCAAAAGCGATCGAG
>JAYVHC010000564.1:0-3206 GCA_043771575.1 Planctomycetia bacterium | reverse complement strand
GCTGAAAAACTTCTCGCACAAGCCCAAAAGGATCCCAGTGTTTTCTTGATTCATCCCGGTGTTGCAGTTTCGATCGAGACCTCCGGCGCAGGACAATGGGCCGGCCAAGCGATGAAGATGCTTTCCAAGGCCGCTACCGCTTCCGGTTATAAAGTTGTCGCAAATGCACCCATCAAAGTCGTCGCCTCGATCAGCGGCCCCAAACAGGAAGCGGTTTCGTACATCGCATCGGGTTCCTATATCGCCAGTGTTTACCAATCAACAATCAAGCTCACGTGGCAAGAGAAGGATTTATGGACTACGGGCGGTAGCAACTTACCCGGCATGATTCAGACCTCGCGCGATGGGTCCATCCAAGACAAACTCAACGAACTCGGGAAAACTCCTAACTTAAGCGTCTTTGAACAGACCAAATTTCCAAAAATGCTTCAAAAGCCTTCGGCTGAAAACAAGGCACCAGGCGTACAGAGCGACGCCTTGCTAATCTCAACTTTCACGATGCAAGGTTTGGTGGATACCAAGTAGAGCGAGGCGGGGCTGATAAAAACTATTTTCGAACGAATGTAGAACGATTGTCCTCAATCATAGGTCGGGAGAGCGAGGCTCCTGCCGAGCTTTTTTCGGCATCGAGATCGACCCCAAGTGCTTGTGGACGCAAAATGGCCGCCCGACAAAGCTCCGCAGGAGCGTCGCCCTCCCGTTACAGTCGCCCTCCCGTTACAGTCGCGCTCCCGTTACAGCCCAGGGATTTCACAATTAAAACTACACAACTCTATTTGCGGGGCGCGACTAGCAGTGGCAAGACGATGAGATTGCCAAACAGCCCTCCCAACATCGTTAGGCTGGTTAACGTCCCAAACACGACCGTCGGTACAAACTCGCTCACTGCCAATGCTAGAAATCCCGCGATCAGCGCGACGGTAGCCAGCACGACAGCAAAGCCAACATTCTCTTGGGCCGAACGCAGCGCTTTGAGCGGCCGATCGCCGGCCTGCAATCGCCGTTGGTAATGCAAAAGGTAATGAATTGAGCTGTCGATCGACAAGCCCATCGAGACTGCTGCGATCATAGCTGCACCCATATTCACCCTGATTCCCAACCAACCCATCGCCCCAAGAACGACAATGATCGGCAGCGCATTGGGTACCAAAGCGGCTAAGGAAAACATCATCGAACGCGTGGCGATCAACATGATACCAAAGATGCCGAGTGTCGCGAACGCAAAGCACTTCCATTGATCTTCGAGCACGCTCGAGACCAAGCGACTGAGCATGACATGATAGCCGGTCACCTCGCCGCTCAGATTTGCGGACTGCATTTTGTCGTCAAACAGATCTCGCCACCGCAACTGTTCAGTGAATTGCGCGACGGTCATGTTGACTTGTTGAATGAGCTGCGACTTAACTGATGCAGTTGTTTGTTCTCGGCTGCGCAACATGACTCGCAACCAACGCAAGCCTGTAGTGTCGACATTGTACGTCAACAAGGCTTGACTAAACTCCGGCATCGCCCGGCGCATCCCTTCTAGTCTCGCGGTGACAGGCAGAGCGCCAATCAGCGGCTCGACCCTGGCGGCCAGGTCCGCATCCGCCATACTGAGAACCTTCGTTAGACTGAATTTGTTACCGCTATCGTCCGTGGCTGACAGTGCGCGTAATTGTGTTTCCAACTGCAAGACTTGATTCAAATACTCTTGCGAGATCGCTTTTGGGGCGGGCAGCATTACATCCCAAACGCCTGCCCCACCCAATTCGCTTTCGACGACTTGGTAACCCTTCACCAGCGGATTTGAGGAATAGAAGTTCTTCGTGAAATCCGTTTCAACCAACATGCGAAACCCGCCCACCAAACTGACAATCGCGACCAGAACTAACCCCACGATCCCCAGACGGCGGTGGGCGAGCACCCAGTCCAGCAACTTGCGCAGCGCCATACGCACTGCCAAGTCGGACTTCGGCACATGCGGATCCGAATCCCATTTACCAATCAGCGCTAGACCGGGAACCAACAACAAAATCGACAGCAACACCACCAGCGATCCGATGGCCATCATCAAGCCAAAGTCCCGAACTGGGCCAACATTCGCGGCCATCAGCGAAATAAAACCGATCGCATCGGTCACGCACGCCAAGGCTATGGGCACAACCAGCGCCGCCAGCGATTCTCGCAACGCGTCGCGCCGCTCCGTACCGCGCCGCCGCGTATCTTGATAACGCAACAACAAGTGCATGGTCGTCGCCACACCAATCACCGTGACGATCGCTGTCAGCATCGAACTAACCATCGTGAGCTCGAGATCGAGTAACACCAAAATCGCTTGCGTCACCATTACGGACCAGTGCACAATCGCCAGCGGAATCAATGTCCATCGAACCGACCGAAAGCAAACAAATAGCACCATTGTCAACAAAAGCGTAGACGTAATGCCCAGGCGCAGACCGTCTCTCTGCACTAACTGAAACCCTTCGACAACCATCACCGGCTCGCCTGCTATCAAGCCCAACTCAGCGGGCGCGGCCAACGAAGTGATGATCCTTTTCAAATTATCGATCGTTGCATGATGAGACTCGGACGACTTCTCCGTAGAAGGGGCGAGCAAACAAGCCACGGCCACGAAGTCACTGTCGCGCTGATGCGTGTATCCCGCGAACACATCAAGTAACGCTTGCGCCAATGCATCGCTTTCGTTCAACAGCGGCGCCATCGAGTTCTCTTTCGAAACGCCGAATCGCAACATCTTCAGCGGATCGCGCAAACGCTCCAGAATGCGATGCAGCTCCGCTAGGCTTAAGACTGCTGCCACGCCTTCGACCTTGGCCAATTGCTCAGAGATTACTTCCAGCCGCTCCAGTCCTTCACCCGCAGGACTCCAAAGCTGCGGGTCGCGGTAAACAGCGATTACAACTTCGTTGCCCCCGAATCGATCTTCCAGCCGATGATAAGAACTAACTAGCGGATCGCCCGGAGCAAACATCCGATCCAATTGCCAATCCAAACGCAAAGTTCGTGACAAGGGCAGACTGAAGGCCCCGATCACCACGCCGATCAATAGCAAAATCGTTCGCCAGCGATCTAATTTTGTGGCAATCCAATTGCCAAACGCATTTTCCATCAAATTACCTCGGTGTGTCCGCCGTCAACTGTCACAGAATTGTAGCTTCACATTAGTATGTCGCGAACCCGGCGATTCTTTCGCTACAATGAGA
>JAYVHC010000563.1:0-3335 GCA_043771575.1 Planctomycetia bacterium | reverse complement strand
GAAGCGGTGGAAAATCAACTTCGATCGTCGCTCGCTGCAGCTGAGAAGACCAATTCTGATCGGACGTTTGCTGAGATTCGAGCAACGGCCGCATCGTTTGCAGAGTCGCTAAAGACCGCTAGTGATTTGCTCAATACGACCTCGCAATTGCTGAAAGACGCAAGTGGGCGGGAGGTTCACCAAAACGACGCAGACCTAGCCAATCGCCGACGTGAAATGCAAGACCGACAGCGGCGCATTTCACAACATGATGTACTTAATTTGCAACAGGCCGAACGCCAGCAGCAACAACTGCTGCGCCAGGCCGAGAATGAGCACAAGCAGGTCGAGCAGCGAGAAAAATCATTGCTGCAACATCTGACCAACCTGCAAAAAGAAGTCGACAAACATCCCGATAACCCGAGCCTAAAGCAACAACTCAACGACGCTCAACGCAACCTGGGCTACGGTCAGGCTCAAATGCAGGCGGCCTCACAGGCCAAGCAGCAAATGATGCAGCGCGTTGACGCAGCGATCCAAAGCCGTGATGCAGTCTCGAACAAAAAACAGGCCGAGCTAGATTCCATCAACCCAAGTTCGCAGCTTGCATCCGCATTGTCTCGTACTGCCGCGGAACGCAGCGATCAATTAGCCAAGCAGCTTGGTGCTTGGCAAGAAGCATCTTCAAGTGCACTTAAACCCGAGGCGAATGTGGCCCAGTTACAGAATAGTTCGCAAGAAGAACGTGCGGTTCACCAGTCCGTACAGGATTCTGCTGAGGACCTGTCGCGAGCCTCGCGCCACGAACAGCGGCTCAAAAGCCAGCCAGCCAGCCAGCAACTCGCCTCGCAGTCCGCTGCAATCGCCGAATTGA
The DNA here is from genome assembly GCA_043771575.1 of Planctomycetia bacterium. Classification (GTDB taxonomy): domain Bacteria; phylum Planctomycetota; class Planctomycetia; order Pirellulales; family Pirellulaceae; genus Aureliella. The sequence goes on along the minus strand of JAYVHC010000563.1, from coordinate 2,482 downwards.
ATACGCACGAAATCAGCAGCGCGGAACAGGCACTGGCGGGCGCTATCGAGAACTCCAAACGTGCTGATGCCACCACCGGTCAAGCCAGCGGTGACATCACGCAGGCCGCGCTGAGCAACTTGCAAGCCGCAGATACCGCCATCCGCAGCCGCGCCGATCAACTTCGTGCTTTGCTCGCTACATCGAAGGATCCGGCTAGCAAATCGGGTAAAAGCCAAACTGCAGCCGAGCCCGAGCCCGAGTCCGAGTCCGCTTTGCTCAATTCAAAGCAGCTCGCGCAGTTGCTCGACGAGCTTGATCGTCAAATGAATCTCGGACAGAAAGACAAGGATGCAGCCAGCCAGTCCGCCTCTACGTCCCCTAATAAGCAAACGCCGAGCACTCTGGCGGCAGCAGCGCAGCAGATCTCGTCACAACTTAGTCGCAATCGCCAACCCGCTTCGCAACCCAATACCGACCGAGCCATGGCTACCGAATCCACTTCTGCCAACCTCGACCCGCAAGGCCCCGTCGCGGTCAAAGTCCTCAATGTCAATCGCGTCGGTGCCGACTGGGGCAAACTCCGCGAGCAAGCCTCCGAAAACATGCTTGAGAGTCAGCGCGAGACTGTTTCCCCCGTTTACCGCCTACAAATCGAAGCCTATTTCCGATCACTAGCGGAACGGGGACAGGCTATAAAACAAAAGTAGCGTTGCCACAGGGCCCATTCGACTTCGTTACTTTCGCGTTCTCGATGTCTTTCGCGACAACCCACCCCATTCCTAGAAATTAAACCTATCCAACCAAGGAATTAAGCTGATAATGGCGACTGTAAAACAATAGTGCTCTATCAAATTGGCAAACAGGGATCAGCCGGTGTGCGTTAGCACCCGGTTTACATTACAAAAACCGGACGCTCACGCGTCCCGGCTGATTAAACAAACCCCCGTTTTCGTCTTTGACAGTGCACTAGCCGCCCGGAACTGTCCAAGCACTGCGATAATCGATGACTCAAACTGCTCTACGACAACTTGAACTGCTCGCACCTGCTGGAAATTGGGAGTGCGCACGAGCAGCGGTGGAAAACGGTGCCGACGCGATCTATTTCGGGCTCGACGTCGGCTTCAACGCACGGGCTCGAGCCGCCAACTTTCACGTTCAACAACTTCGTCAACTGATGGCTATGCTGCATCGCCAGGCGGTGAAGGGCTACGTGACGCTCAATACTCTTGTGTTCACCGACGAATTGCCTTCGTTGGAAGTAAATTTGCGATTGCTGGCTACGGCGGGTGTTGATGCGGTGCTAGTACAAGATCTCGGTGTCGTGCGATTGATTCGCGAGTTGTGCCCTGAGTTAGTTGTCCACGCCAGCACGCAAATGACGCTGACCAACGCAGTGGCGATCGAGCAAGCTCGCGAACTGGGAGTCGAGCGCGTAGTGCTGGCGCGAGAACTCTCGATCAACGAGATCCGCAAGATCGCCAGTCAAACCAGCCTGCCGATCGAAGTTTTTGTCCATGGCGCACTGTGTGTCGCTTACAGCGGCCAGTGCTTGACCAGCGAATCGCTCGGAGGTCGCAGCGCCAATCGCGGCCAGTGCGCGCAGGCTTGCCGTTTGCCTTATGATTTGCTTTGCGATGGCGAGCATACAGAACTGGGCGATGTGAAATACTTGCTCAGCCCTCAGGACCTAGCGGCTCATGATTTGATTCCAGCTCTATTGGATGCAGGTGTTTGTTCTGTCAAAATTGAAGGGCGACTGAAGACCCCCGAGTATGTTGCTAATGTTTGTCAACATTACCGCGCCGCCATCGACGCGGCTTTGGCGGCGCATCCGCTTCGGCTGACCGCCGAAGCGCAGCAAGAATTGGAACTCAGTTTTTCGCGAGGTTTTTCGCCTGGGTGGTTGGAGGGCTGCGATCACAAACGCTTGGTACCCGGCACCGGCAGCGCGAAGCGCGGTGTTTTGATTGGAACCATCGAGCAAACTACTGAAGAATCCATTCATGCGAACTTGACTAATGCTCTCGCCACAGGTGATGGCATCGTCATAGAAGGCGATCGTTTTGCAGGAAGAGAATTTGGTGGCCGCGTCTACGAACTGTTTCAGAATCAAACGCGAGTCGACCGAGTTGAATCTGGCTTGACCGAAATCCGCATGCAACATGGCGCGATTGCGGCTCAATCACTGGCAGCCGGGCTGAAGATCTGGAAGACCGATGATCCGCAGCTAACCAAACGCCTGCGTCGCAGTTTTGAAACCGCCGATCCAGTCAAGCGCGTCGACGTCGATTTGCAAGTCGACGTTTGCGTCGGCGCTCCGATCCGCATCTCAGCGGTTTGCTTCGATGGTATCAAAGTGGAATACGCATCGGAACACATCCCCGAGTTGGCTCGTAAACACGCGACTACGGAAGAGACGCTGACCGCGCAATTCTCGCGACTTGGCGGCAGCGTCTATCGCCTGCGCGATCTGACCGCGCGCATCGACGGCGCACCTATG
>JAYVHC010000562.1:0-4281 GCA_043771575.1 Planctomycetia bacterium | reverse complement strand
TACATGCCGTGGGTCAAATCGAAAGACGCTACGGAGCTCAACGATGACAAACCGATGCACATTGCAGAGATCGAAGGTGGCAATTGGGGATTGGGGCGCCGCGTGTTTAACAGCGAAGCAGCTGGCTGTTTTAAGTGTCATGCGACCGGCGGCGCGGGTGCGAAAATCGGGCCCGACTTAACCAATTTGGTCCATCGCGATTATGCCTCGGTGATGCGGGACATCGTAAACCCAAGCTTTGCGATCAATCCGGACTATCTAGGTCATATCATTGCGTTAGGCGATGGTCGAGTTCTGACCGGTGTGCTGCGCGACGAAGAAGGGCAATTGATCCTGGGGGACGACAAAGGGAATTCCATCAAGATCGTTCGATCGGAGATCGATCAAATGAAATCAGCTCCGGTTTCTGTCATGCCTCTAGGCCTACATGAAAAATTGACGCAAGCGCAATTGCGCGACCTGATGACCTATCTTCTGACTTCCCCGCCGCATATGCCCATGGATGCGCCGCTTGCGGCACCGCCAATTCGCTCGCAAGCCGAATTGGCGGCGGTACTGGCTGGATCAATGCCATTGACGAAGGAGCTTCGGCCGCTGAATATTATTTTGGTTGCGGGCAAGAAAGATCATGGGCCCGGCGAACACGACTACCCAGCATGGCAAATTCAGTGGAGTCAGTTGCTGGCTGCTGCACCGAACGTTAACGTTAGCGCTGCCTGGGACTTTCCAAGCGAAGAACAAATGTCTGCAGCGGACGTTGTGATCTTTTTTCAAAAGGGAGCTTGGAACGACGAGCGCGCGAAGCAGCTCGACGCGTATCTGGCTCGTGGTGGCGGAGCGGTTTACATTCACTGGGCGGTGAACGGCGATGATCGCGTCGCTGAGTTTTCGACGCGCATTGGTCTCGCATCTAAGGGAGGCAGTATTCGCTACCGGCACGGGCCGCTGAAGCTGAACATGCATAACACTGACCATCCGATTATGCGCAACATCGACCAGTTGAATTTATACGATGAAAGTTACTGGCAGCTCACTGGCGACGTGAAGAACGTCACTCTGTTCGGTACCAGTAGTGAAGATGGCGAAGCGACTCCGCAAGTTTGGGCTTATGAGAAAGGTACCGGACGCGTCTTTGTTAGCATTCCAGGTCATTACAGTTGGACTTTTGACGATCCGATCTTCCGCGTGCTCTTGCTTCGCGGAATTTCGTGGACTGCCAAAGAACCCGTAGATCGTTTCAATGAACTCGTGCCTCTCGGTGCACGTTTGGCTAAGTAGGAGCAAGTTACATCTGTTGAGTATTACTCCGTTGCGGTCTCGATGACGAATGCTAGGTTAGCGAGGCGATACTGCTGGAACAATCTGTGGGATCATTTGTGGACAAAGGTACGCTTGTGCCGAGACCAGCAGTCCCACCAGCACGGCCAGCGCGATGCTGTGGAAGAAGACGTAACGCAGAATGGTGCCCTCTTGTCCATGTTGACCAGTCGCGATGCCTGCAACCACAATCGACTGCGCATCGATCATCTTGCCCATCACACCTCCCGAGCTGTTCGAAGCCGCCGCGAGTAGTGGGGAAATGCCTAAACGCTCGGCCGTGATCTGCTGCAAACTTCCAAAAAGCACGTTCGATGCCGTGTCGCTGCCCGTAAGCGCAACACCTAACCAACCGAGTAGCGGTGAAAAGAATGGAAACAGACAGCCTGTACTTGCGAATGCCAATCCCATCGTTGCATCCAGCCCACTGAAGCGCGTTGTATATCCCAGCGCCAGCATGGCAGCAATCGTCGCCAACGAGATGGTAGTGCGGCGAATCGTACCCAGGAGCAACAGGAGAATCTGTACCGGCGACAGTCCAAGCAGGCTACCTGAAATGAGGCCTGCCAGCATCAGTGCGGTGCCAGTTGCCGACAACCAATTGAATTGGAAAACGGCTTTTTCAGGCTCAGGTGCGGCGACGACGGGCTGATCGCGGACCACATTCAAGTGCAAAGCGGGGACTTGAAACTCAAAGCGTGAAAGCGAGTTCAACTGATTTTTAACCGCGGGTATGCCCCAGGCGAACACCATGATCGAGACAATCAACCAAGGCAACCACGCCGAAAAGGCTTCTCGACGCGTCGGCGGAGTCTCTATCGAAGAAATTGCTTCGCCTTCAAACCGCCAAGTCGTACGCGGTTTCCAAAAACGTAAAAGAACAATGATGGCAAGGATGGATACGATCGCGCTGATGACATCCACTAACCAAGGACCGTGATAGTTGCTGACTGCAAACTGCATCACGGCGAAGCTTAGACCTGCGGTTAAACAGGCTGGCCAAACTTCCAGCATGCTTCGCCAACCCGCCATAGCCCAGATCAACCAAAACGGAATGATTACAGAAAACAGTGGCAATTGGCGACCGACCATCGCACTCAACGACATCAGCGGCAGGTCATGGGTGACACCCTGCAAGGCGATGAGTGGTGCGCCGAGCGCGCCGAACGCGACCGGGGCTGTGTTTCCGATCAGTGCAAGACCGGCCGCTTGCAACGGTTTGAATCCAAGACCAATCAGCATCGCGGCGGAAATGGCGACGGGGGTTCCGAAGCCGGCCGCCCCTTCGATGAACGCACCAAAACTAAACGCGATTAAGAGAACTTGAATGCGGCGGTCATCGGCTAGAGTTGCGATTGAACGCTTGAGGATTTCGAACTTGCCGGTAGCCACAGAAACGTCGTAAGCAAAGATTGCGGATAACACGATCCAGCCGATTGGAAACAGACCGAAGGCAGCCCCGTTTGCGGCCGCGGCGAGCGCTAGCGAAGTGGGCATGCGATACACCACAATCGCAACCAGCAGTGAAACGGCTAGCCCTGCCAGTGCCGCGTAGTGGGCGCGCACGTGCAAGAACCCTAGCAAACCGAGCAGTACAAAGATCGGCAGCGCCGCCAAAATCGCGGACAAGAACAGATTGCCGCACGGATCGTAATGTTGAGTCCAGGGTAGCATCGCTTAAAGCTCCAATTACATGCTGCCAGTTAGGAAACACTGAGAGGGACGGTGTCCGCAGTTGGCGGGAGCAGTATATTCTAAAAGACTATTGTAGAACGATTGTCCTCAATCGTTCCGGAAAGGTCGCTGGCACACTCAGACAACCAAAGACAATCGATCATGACAAACTTCAAGGGATTCCCCAAAGACACACTTGCATTTCTCGATGACCTGCGAGCGAATAACACACGCGAATGGTTCACGGCGAACAAAGCTCGTTATGAGCAGAGCTTTTTGGAGCCGTCGTTGGAGTTAATCCGTCAACTAGAAAAACCGTTGGCTAAACTCACGCCGATGCTGCGCGTCGAAGCGAAAAAAATGGGTGGGTCGCTGATGAGGATTTACAAAGACACTCGCTTCTCGAATGACAAGACACCCTACAAAACGAATATCGGCATCCAATTTCGGCACCTCGCGGGCAAGGATGTGCATGCTCCTGGAATTTACTTTCACGTTGCGAACGATGAGTGTTTCGTGGGCGCTGGCATCTGGAAACCCGAAGCCGAACCGCTGAAGCGAATTCGCGAGCACCTCTCGCTAAACCCGACACAATACACCCAAACAATTACCAATAAGAAATTCAGTTCGCTGTATTCACTCTTCGATGATCGGCTGAAGAGCGCTCCGCGCGGTTATGCGAAGGATAACCCGATGATCGATGAATTGCGGCGCAGGAGCTTTATCGGCGGAGCAAATCTGTCCGCCGCACAGATTCAAAGCAAGCTACTTATCGAACTGATTCTTGAACGCATTCGAGCCGCAAAGCCACTGATGATCTTTTTGTGCGAAGCGCTCGAAGTACCCTACTAGTACTTTATCACGTGGCCGCGTCTCTCCGAGACGCAATTACGGATTTCAGTTCTCTTCGTCCTAGAAATTCGCTGCTACTTCATCCATGCGCCGCGTGAAGTTTTGTCGCAGCAAATCGGCTAAAAGAAAGACGCCTGCGACCATGCCGCCGGCCAGATAGCCGGTGGGTACACCCAAGGGCACGGAACACACCACTTCCCAAACCGTCCAACGCCCGTGCCAAATGCCAAGGCAAGTCACCGTGAGCGCAAGAGAGATCGGGCCCATCGCTGTAAACATCTTTGTTTGCGTTTTGACTAATGAAAACACAAGTCGGGAGAGCGAGGCTCCTGCCGAGCTTTTTTCGGCCGCGAGGTGGATCTCCTTCGCTTGAGGACGTGCAATGGCCACCCAATAAAGCTCCGCAGGAGCGTCGCTCTCCCGTTATGATGGATCGCA
>JAYVHC010000561.1:0-3656 GCA_043771575.1 Planctomycetia bacterium | reverse complement strand
GTCAATGCATGGATTTGCTGTATTAATTACCGACGTACCAAATGCGTTAGCCCCGTCGATGCACCGGTGTGCCCCACCGGTGCGAGTTGCCAGGGTTCGCTCCCTAGCCTACGTTCGTCCACCTCCGCATCAAATTTAACTCGCAAAAAGCCGTTTCCCCGTCGCGCACGGGAATCAGTAAGACTGGACTTTCGCCGTCAGTCATAATGGCAAGAAGACCGATATTAAAGCTCTTTTACTCAAGGGCAGCGACTTCCACATTAGTGCCGTCTCAAAATTCGTCGTGCCGCACGTCGCTTTGATGCAGTTTGGCACCGAGTTGTCACTCACCGCCGCTAGTTCGGTAAATGCAGTTTGCTGCCAGAGGTGAACAAGACCTCCGCGCCCAAGCTCGAGTTCCTTCCCCGCTTCGGTTTGTCCATCCTCCAGCAGTTTGATCTTGGCCGAGCTACGGTCGGTCGGTTAGACCGACGCGGCGAATAATGCAGATGAGGAATCGTGGCAAAAGCTAAGACCTTTCCGTTGGAAACTTGAAAACGGCAGGGATGCTACAATTTGCCGACGCAGATGCTTTCCCATTCGGAGAAGAATCATGATGTCCGACGTGACCCAAATCTTGTCGCAAATTGAAGCTGGCGATCCGACGGCGGCGGAACGGCTGCTGCCGTTGGTGTACGATGAATTGCGAAAACTGGCTGCCTCGAGACTGGCGCATGAGCAATCGGGCCATACTCTGCAAGCTACTGCGCTGGTGCACGAAGCCTACATTAGACTGGTAGATGTGAACCGAGAACAGAACTGGGATTCTCGAGGGCATTTTTTCGCTGCGGCAGCGGAAGCGATGCGGCGCATTCTGATCGAAGTTGCCCGCCATAAGCAAAGTCAGAAGGCTGGCGCTGGTTGGGAAAGGCTCGAATTGACTCAAGTCGATCCGGCTGCGAAGTGCCAGAGTGTTGATATCTTGGCCCTCAGCGAAGCGCTCGACAAATTGGAAGCCGTTGATGCCCGGAAAGCTGCCTTGGTCAAGCTGCGGTACTTCGGTGGACTCACCAATGCACAAGCTGCTTCAGCGCTCAAAATTTCAACCTCAACTGCTGACAACGACTGGGTTTACGCCAAAAACTGGTTGCGGGTTGAGATCTCGAAAATCGCTGCGGGTTAGTCGTTTCGCAAACTCGTTGGAAATATTTCGGAATCCGTTCGGTATTTCTATCTGGGATTTCGCATTGTTCTGTGGAGAGCAGCGGACTGTGTGTATTTCCGCGTCTCTAGAAATGGGGAATGTATAATGTCGTCGCAACCACTTAACGAAGAAGAAGTCTTTCAAGCAGCTCGCCACATCGCGTCGACGGATGCGCGCGCAGTGTATCTGCAGCAGGTTTGCGGCGAGAATCAAGCCCTCCACGATCGTGTAGTGGAATTGCTTGGTTCCCCTGAGGAGTCCGATGCTTTTTTGGAGAATCCACCCTCCGCCTACGTGGTCGAAGCGTCAGCCTCCGCGGCAGATGAATCTTTGCATCCAAGTTTCACCGAGAAGCCTGCGATGCAGATCGGCCCGTACAAACTGCTGCAACAAATCGGTGAAGGCGGCATGGGAGTCGTGTGGATGGCTGAGCAGAGCCAGCCCATGCAGCGCAAAGTCGCCCTCAAGGTCATTAAGCCCGGCATGGATAGCCGCAAGATTATCGCGCGGTTCGAAGTGGAACGGCAAGCACTGGCGATCATGGATCACATCAACATTGCCCGCGTGCTCGATGCCGGTGCCACGCCCGAGGGCAAGCCCTATTTCGTAATGGAACTGGTGCACGGCGTGCCGCTCACGAAATACTGCGACGACAATCGCTTGACGCTGCGTCAGCGGTTGGAGTTGTTCGTACCAGTCTGCCAAGCTATCCAACATGCTCATCAAAAGGGCATCATTCATCGCGACATCAAGCCGTCCAACGTGATGGTGACACTCTACGATGGCCAGCCTGTACCCAAAGTGATCGACTTCGGTGTGGCCAAGGCTACTGAGCGGAAATTATCTGAGCGGACTCTGTTTACCGAGTACGGTACGATGGTCGGCACTTTGGAATACATGAGTCCCGAGCAAGCGGAAATGAGCGCCCTCGGCGTTGACACTCGCAGCGACATCTACTCGCTCGGCGTCTTGATGTACGAGTTGTTGACAGGCAGCACCCCATTAGACCGTCACCGCATGCGCGATGCAGCCTTCGCTGAAACGCTGCGTCTGATCAAGGAAGTGGATCCAGTCCGGCCTAGTACGCGGCTAAGCGAATCGGGCGCTTCGCTGGCATCCATCTCGGCACAGCGCCAAATGGAACCAGCCAAATTAACTAAGCTGGTCCGTGGCGAGCTCGACTGGATAGTGATGAAGTCGCTTGAGAAAGATCGCAACCGCCGCTACGAGACAGCTTCTGGATTCGCCGCAGATATACAACGCTATTTGCAAGACGAAGCAGTTCAAGCCTGCCCGCCGTCGGTTGGGTACCGGCTACGAAAGCATGCCCGGCGTTACCGTGTTGCGATCGTAACAACGTCCCTGATTTCTATCGCGATGTTGATCGGTACGGGAGCCAGCGTATGGCAGGCAATTCGCGCGGCCGCTGCAGAGCAGGTTGCAATCGAACAAAAACAGACCGCCGAGCACAACTTAAAAGCGGCCATGGACGCGCTTGAGCAAATGCTGGCCAATGTCGGCAATCCGGAACTCGCGGACGTCCCCAAGCTTCAAGAGATTCGGGCTAAAATACTGCACGACACTATCGGCTTTTACGAGCGTTTTAAATTGGATTCAGGAAGCTCGCCAAGCGTTGATTACCGGGCCGCAAAACTGTACCTAGAGCTCGGCGTGTTTGCGCAACAAATGAGACCGGAATCGGAGCAGGTCATTAGCGCTTATTCAGCCGGTCTCGGATTAGCCGAATCGCTCGTTTTGCGGTATCCGAAACGCAACGACTTTCGCGAGTTGACGGCTGAGATGAACTTGGCGTGCGCTGACTATTGGTGGTTGCCATTGCCAATTGCGACGGAGGAATCCTTTGAAAAAGCCTTGAAACATTTTGAGGATGCCCAAGTACAGTACGCCCATCTTTCGCTGGCCAATCCAGGGAACGACGACTACGAAGAGCGGCAGGCGTTCGTGTTTGCAAGGATGTGTATGCTATGCCGCAAGCAATCCCCCACCGACCCCCGCGGCTTGGAGTACGCGAAACTCGCAACGGAACTGGGGCGTCTCGATCACTCTTGGATGGCAAAACTCACCCAGCCAACCGCGCCAGACCTTGCTCGGGGGTATTGGCTAAAGATGATTGATGAATATCGTTCGCATCCCGACAAGCCGACTGGATTGTTGTGGTCGCTATTTGAACCCGCATCGTCATTCGTCGACGACGATCCAGAGTTGGCCGAATGGGTTTGGCAGGAAGCAAACAAGATGAGTTTTGAGTTACTCAAAACTTTCCCCGCCAACCGGCAATACAACTATAATTTCGAACAAGCCAGCTGGGTGTACTCACAGTTCCTGCTGCAAGCAGAGCGTCGTCCACTGGCGCTTGCCAAGGTCGACACTCTTATCAATTCGGATTCCGCATTCCACAAACTTCGCGCAACAGTTATCGCTAATGGGATTACTAACTCAGGTGACCAGTTAC
>JAYVHC010000560.1:0-4187 GCA_043771575.1 Planctomycetia bacterium | reverse complement strand
TGACGCCCTATCGTCAAGTCTGACAATGCGGTGCACAAGAAGTCGCACCCGGCAGGAGCGACCCACTAAAACCACATCGGTATAAGGTGCGCGTACGCTAGATCGGGATGAACCCTTTTTACAGAAAGTGCCAGTTGCTTGTTCAGAAAAATCACATGCGCGGGTTTACGCTCGTTGAGTTGCTGGTGGTGATTGCGATCATTGGTGTGTTGGTCGCCCTATTACTGCCGGCGGTCCAAGCTGCCCGGTCAGCGGCTAGGAGGATTAGTTGCGACAACAACTTAAAGCAACTGGGGTTGGGGCTGCACAACTACGAATCTGCTTTGCGCAGGTTGCCGCCAGGGTACCTCTACAAGTTCGGCGCGCTCGGGAATCAAGCAGGATTTGGCTGGAGTGCGATGATACTGCCGTACTTGGAACACAACACGGTGTATTCGAGGCTCAATTTTAATGTGCCCGTTTTCGATCCCCGAAATGCGGCGATTCGGGAAATGCATCTAATGATATTCTTATGTCCTGAGGATTCCGTTTCAGCGGGCAGCTACGTCGAAATGGGGCGAGAACAATACGCTATGGCTAGTTACGTAGCTTCGTTTGGGCCACCCGACCTTGACGCGACTCAAGAAAAGCGTGACGGCATGTTCAGTCGCAATGGTGGCACTCGGTTTGCCGAAGTGTTGGATGGACTTTCAAATACGCTGGCCTGCGGTGAACGACAGAACGGTCCGTTTCGCAAGGGCGACGTGCACGGTCCCCATTTTTCCTATGAAACTACCTGGATCGGTGCCGTTCGCGCGGCTACAAACCCAACGGACGATCACGGGCACATGGTGCTGTTTCAGACGGGAAATACGCCCAATAGCCAGTTCTCCGATGATCGTGACGTGTCAGCACCGCACGTCGGTTTTGCCAATTTTCTGATGGGCGATGGATCAGTACGGCTGATTACCGAAGATGTAGATATTAACGTGTACCAAGGTCTATCTACCAAAGCCGGCAGCGAAGTTGTTGCTATCGGAGTTGAGTAGTCAGCATCTTACTGGGCTGATCGAGAGTGTGGAACGGTTGTCCCCAACCGTTCGGTCGAAGGGCAACGGACGGAAGCCGACGCGCATTTTTCCAACAGATGAAAACGTTCAGGTGAGTCAGCGCCCTTTCCGGAACGATTGAGGACAATCGTTCTACAATAGTTTTTATCAGCCCAGCATCGAAGCCTCTCCCTTTTCGAGCTCAAGATTCTATCACGGATAAAGTAACAGCGACAAGACAACCGTCGCCTCAACCTTGCGGAACGGTGCGTTACAAGACGGCTCAACGAACTCGCGGTTTCGAGATAGACTGGTGTGCCTTGACGGAATAGGTCTTGGGGCAAAGTAGAGGTGTGTGCTGATGTTGGCTAAACGTGTGATTCCTTGCCTCGATGTGAATGGTGGGCGGGTCGTAAAGGGGACGAATTTCTTAAATTTACGGGATGCGGGTGATCCGGTGGAGGTGGCGGCGCGCTATGAGCGCGAGGGGGCGGATGAATTGGTTTTTCTAGATATCACGGCGAGCCATGAGCAGCGGCAAATCATGCTGGACGTGGTCAGGCGGACTGCGGAGCAGGTTTTTATGCCGCTGACGGTCGGGGGTGGGATTAGGACATTGGAGGATATTCGGGCACTGCTACAAGCCGGATGTGACAAGGTTTCGATCAACACGGCGGCCTGCAAGGACCCGGAATTCGTGGCGCGCGCCGCAGATCGGTTCGGCAGCCAGTGCATCGTGGTGAACATCGATCCCAAACGGGTGCACCATAACGGCCGCGAGATTTGGGAGGTTCATATCCACGGCGGGCGAACTCCTACCGGGCTAGAAGCCGTATCATGGGCAGAGCGAATCGAGGAACTGGGGGCGGGCGAGATCGTTTTAACGAGTATGGATTGCGACGGTACCTGCGATGGATACGATTTGGAAGTCACAGCCGCGGTCAGCTCAGCGGTGGGAATTCCGGTGGTTGCGAGCGGTGGTGCGGGTTGTCCGGACCACCTGGCAGATGCAATTCTGATAGGCAAAGCGGATGCGGCGTTGGCGGCGAGCATTTTTCACTTCGGTCAGTATACAATAGAGGAGACAAAACGGATTATGGCAGGACGCGGGATTCCGGTTCGGATCTAGCAGGTTGGGAGCAATCTCCTACCCGATAAGTTGCAAGATTTTTGAAAGTCTCTGGAGCAAGAAACACACATGGCTGAAGGAAACGGATCGCCCGCGTCGGACCCCTCGTTAGACCGCTTAGTTGGCAATTTGCTCAAGGAGCGCGTCGAACTGGAGGTGGACAAGATGTTCCGGGCGCTGGTAAAGCTCAAGGGGAGCGACTTGCACTTGAAGGTGGGGCGTCCGCCAATCGTGCGCGTCAACGGCGATTTAAAACCGCTGAATCGGCCGCCGATCGAGAACGAAGAGATGGTCCGCTTGCTGGTGCCGATGATGGACGAGCGGGCGCGACGCTACTTCGAAGAAGAAGGGGGTGCCGACTTTGCGTATGTGGTTGATGTCGATGGAGTGAGCTGGCGTTTCCGCGTGAACATGCTTAAGCAACTGGGCAAGATCGGTTTGGTCGCTCGCCGCGTGAACAACTACATCCCACCCTTTGAAGGCTTGTACTTGCCGCCGGCAATGGAAACACTCTGCCACTTCGACCAGGGGATGGTTCTGCTGGCCGGAGTTACCGGTTCAGGTAAGAGTACGACAATCGGATCGATGCTGAATTACATCAACTCGATCTACAGCAAACACATTCTGACGCTCGAAGATCCGATTGAATTCGTGTACACAGAAGATAAGTGCTTAATCAATCAACGCGAAATGGGCATGGACGTCAAGAACTTTGAAATCGGGATGAAGCACGCGGTGCGGGAAGACCCTGATATTATTCTCGTGGGTGAGTTGCGTGACGAAGAAACGTTTATGACAGCCATTCATGCGGCTGAAACAGGTCACCTGGTGTTCGGTACGATCCACGCCTCAAGTGCTCCCACGACCATCGGTCGTATTTTGGACTTGTTCCCGGAAGAAATGCACGGCGCAATTCGAAGTGCGATTGCATTCAACATGAAGGGCATTGTGGCTCAGAAATTGTTGCGCTCGATCAAGCCTGGTGTCGGCCGGGTGCCGACAGTCGAAATCATGACGATGACGCCGATGGTGCAAAAGCTGATTCTTGAAGGCAAAGATTCAAAATTGCCGGATGCCATCCGCATCGGAATCGCCGAAGGCATGCAAGACTTTACCATGAGTCTTAAGGAATTGATCGACAAGGAACTGATCGACCGTCCGACCGCCTTCGAAGTCGCGCCGAACAAGGATGCCTTGAAGATGGCGCTCAAAGGTATTCAAGTCAGCCAGCCCGGTATCATTTAAGCAGCCAGTTACGAGTGGCGAGCTGCAGTTGGTTTCTAAAATTGATTTCACGATCCCGGTAAACCGTTTATGATTCGAAAAAAAAAGCCGAGTGGTTCTCCCGTAAGGGGCCAAGAGTTGCAACTGCCGCCGATGGAATTCAAGCCGCCTGTTGCGGATCGGCAGATCCAGCAGGGGATCTTGATTTCATGTCGCGCGATCGAGCAGTACCCAGTAGTGGTCATGCTGTTGGCTCAGGCGCTGTCGGTGCGGGCGGATCAGCTTCTACTAGACTGCACGGCTCAGGGGGTCTCCGTTCGCTGCCGTGTCGATGGCCTGTGGGAGAACATGCCTCCCATGGATCGTCCGACCGGCGATGGTGTAATGATTGTGCTTAAGCGCCTTTGCAACTTGAATCCGACCGATCGTCGATCCCGCCAAACGGCCAAACTTGCTGTGGGACACCTGGGCGATTGGATCCTCGAGTTTACTAGCCAGGGTGTTCCGACCGGCGAGCGCGCAGTCATGCGTATCGATCCTAAGAAGCCGATTCTCAAGACACTTAGCGATTTGGGGATGCGCGAAAAACTCCAAGAACAATTGAAGTCGTTGCTCAATGGAGACGATGCGTTGTTTATGTTCAGTTCACCACCCGGTCACGGCTTGCCGACCCTCTGGCGCGTGGGACTCGAGTCGGCCGATCGCTTTATTCGCGATTTTCATAGCATCGAAGATGTCGCAACGGCAGAGCCTGAACTCATTAACGTTGGTCCTCATCACTTCAATCGAGCGGCCGGTGAAACGCC
>JAYVHC010000559.1:0-2975 GCA_043771575.1 Planctomycetia bacterium | reverse complement strand
TTCAATGCGCAGAACGGCCAGATCTCACTGACCGTTCTTCAGCAGCCAGCCGTCAGTTGGGCACACCCACAAAGCCGTGGTTGTTGTCGTCGGCATCCTGATAAACCCCCACAATCTCACCCTTCGCGTTGATCGAATTGATCTGCGTCCCGGATGAGCCCGGTACGTCCACGGTCGCATTGCCCGCTTTGCTCAGCACGAACCCATGTAACGTAAAATCCATCTCCAGGTAAAGCCCGACGATATCGCCGGAATTGTTGATCCCCTCGGCAACGGTGAACAACGCACCAGGCACGTCGATCATCGCATAAAGGCCCTCCTTATTGCGGATAAAGCCGTGGCGGTCTCCAACCGTGTCCACAAACGTGCCGACAACCTCTCCCGGGTCATTGATCCCGAAAGCTACCGGCCCCAACGTCGCGTTCCCATTGGGCGGGTCAATTGTGGTAAAGACGCCTTTGCTCCACAGGAAGGCATGACGCTTACCGTTGACGTCCCGGTAACCTCCCACGGCCGTGCCTTGTGCGTTGAGGAAGCCGCCCTGCGATTGGATCGATCCGGGCGGGTCGAGCGTGGTGAAGACTCCCTTGCTCAACAGAAAAGCATGTGACCTGGAGGAATCTATGTAGGTTCCGGTGAGCCGGCCGTTCGCGCTGATGCCGTTGACGGCGGTGTAGATTGCACCGGGGACGTCGACCGTCGCAAAGGCTTCATCAGCCATTCGGACTATCGCGGACAGCAATTGAACACCTCTGCGAGTTTGGATGTTGGTCAACTCGCTGAAGTTGGACAAACTAATGGCACTTACTTAACGGCGAGAAAAGAGTTGATTGCACAACATTCATGATCGGAGCTCCCTACCTTGGCTACTAGTGCCAGCAATTGCCGAGCATTTCTAAAGTAAGTGCTATTCGTTGGACAAACCGGTTCTGCCGCAGATCCGTTCTAATTCGCGTCGGACTTCATGAAATCAGCCTTAAAATCTGCCTAGCTGCACTTCGAAAGTGTTGTCATTCTGACTGCGCGCTGACGTCGAATCCTGACTACAAATGCGGCTGCCGAAAGTAACAATGACGAACCGATTAGTCAACAAGGAAACGTCGCTGGCGCATCTATGCGGGTTCCCTAAGGCACGCGAAGGTCCCGACGAGCCACACCCTCCACACCCTCCTCCAAACGAGATACGGTCGATCGAACTTCCAATTTTTCAATGGTGCGAGCCTGTCCCTTGGCGGGCTCGGCAATGCAAGCCGCCGAGTCTAATTTCTTCACACAACCGACACTCGCTAGAATAGCACGGGGGAAAACCTATTTCGTCTTTTTCGGAGAACATCGATGCTCAATCGTCGCGAGTTTGCTGCTCTGTCATCGGCTGCGGCCGTGGCTGCTGGTTTGACCAACGGTACTCTATTATCCTCCTCGAGCGCTCAAGAGGCGCTGACTGCCCAAACGAAAGTCACGGTGGATTTGCCGCGTGGTCGAGTTCCCCTGTCGTTCATCATCGACGATTCTACTTGCTTGGTGAATATGGGCAAATTTTGCATGCCCCAGTTTGCGACCGCATTGCCAGATCGCGAAGACTACAAAAAACCATGGCGCGATTGGCCTTCAGAAATTCCAGATAATTTTATGCGAGACTTCGGTTCGTGGTGCGCGGAACATGACGTGCGTGGCAAGTTCAGCATCGTGCCTTACCCGGCATGCGTCGGTTGGCTGGATCGCGAGTTGCCGGGTTGGTCGCGCCAGCAGTTGCAAGCCAGTCTACAGTTGGTGCGAGAACTGATGGTGCCGCGGTGGGACATTCATCCCGAAATGATTACGCACACACGGGTGATCGACTTGAAGACCGGCCGACCGCACGCAGAGACATCGGCTGCAACGATGGAAAACTCGTTTCCGCAAACGGATATCAGCGTCGATCAACTGGCCGAGTATCTCGCCTATGCGCTACGGATACTGAAGAACTGTGAATTACCCTGCGAAGGTATCACGACGCCTGGCGGTTTTGGGAACAAGGTCAAGCAGAAACTTCCGCAAGCCGTGTTCGAGGCGGTGCGCGATGTCTACGGAACCGAACTGCCGCATTACTTCAAGTACGTCTCGATGGGTGACGAGAGCGTGTTACCGAAGTTTGAAAATGTGCATGGCGAGAACTCCGATTCTCCGACGCTGACCGTCAATGTGCCTGCGGGCACGGGTGATTGGTTTGGTGGTTGGGACGGGGTCGTGGAAAGCCAAGGGCATTTGTATTGCAACGGCGATGCGAGCCAGGGACGGATGGTGGAACTGATTCAGCGCCGTGTACCAGCCGTCATGCTCTGTCACTGGCCTGGATTGTATTGCAACGGATTGCAGACCGGATACAAGCAGTTTCAGGCAGTGGTACTCGCGCTTGAGCAACGCTTTAAGAATGAAACGCACTGGATGAAAATCAGCGAGATTGCTCGCTACTGGACGGCGAAAGAGTTTACTAAGATCGCCGTTGTGAATCACGCTATCCAGTTGAACGCACCCTATGCCTGCATGGATTTTACATTGGAGATCGCCGGTGAACAGCCAATCGGCAAAGTGCTACTGCAAACTGGCGATCAGAAAACTGCGTTGCAAGAAGTTGCCTGGCGAGCTTCGTTAACTACGAACACCTTTGTTCGTTCCAAGGTTGGCATCACCGTCTGCATCAACATGCCCAAAGGCCGTAGCGAGATGGTCTTTTCCGAAAAGCCTTGACGCCACTTCGCAACGCAGTAGGACAGAAAAAATGGCTGCGGCGTGTTGCTTTCGATTGTAAGATCGCGAACTTTGGTGATTTGGGGCCTGTAAATTGTGGACGCGTCGCTAAAATAGGTGCATCAAAGCGAATCATCGATTGATGTAGCTAAGCGTAACCTTCCCCGTTTGAAGGCAGTTCAATGTACCGCGCATCTGCCTTGGAAAGCTGAATCTATGAAGGGCCTGCCATTTGTTTTGGCGTTTAC
>JAYVHC010000558.1:0-11854 GCA_043771575.1 Planctomycetia bacterium | reverse complement strand
ACTCCAAACGTTTACTCACAAAGTTGTATTTCGCTGGAGTTGGCTGGTCGAGTATGTAGATCATCGGGACTCGATGCAGGTGATACAGATCTGATGCCGCCCGCAGTCGTTCCCAGTAAGCGCTTCCATCAGCCATGACGTAAGCTAAATCGCCAGCGGCTTCTTCGTCGTGAACATACAGTGGCAGCAGTATCCAAGCTCGGACTTCTTTGATCGATGGCAACGCAACCATCAAGCCCCAACAGCTGACAAGAACAAACCCTATTCGAAGAAATTGGGATCTAGAGTTGCTTATTTTAGACATCGTATTCCTTAGAAATCTCTTTGCCCAGCATGATCGACGTGAAAGTAGGTCGCTTCTGCCGGAAGCGACCGGTTGCGGGTTGGCGACAAGGTCGACGTTACTGCACCCCCGACAGTCGGCTAATCGTTGCATTCGTCAAACTCAACGCTGCCGTCGTAGCAAATGCTCTGATTTCCAACGCGTTGCTAAAGAATAAACGGGAATCCCATTCTAGGTTTCAAGCGTGCAAGAGCTCTCGGAGGGAAAGTTCTGGAGAAAAGCTGATTTCAATCACGACGAGGGTCGTCAGCGTTGCCTATCCATCGGATTCCACTAAAATGGTCAACTCTCATTCGCCTTCGAATCTGGAACAACAGATCCCGCAGGCGCAGGTTCGTCTACGTGACCAGATTCAGGTTGAGCTTGTCCGAAATTACACGGATCTTCTGGCTGCCTTCCGCCTGCTGTACAAAGCCTACCTGAGAGCAGGTCTTGTCTCCGAAAACGCAAGTCAGTCTCGGGTGACTCCCTTTCACCTGCTGCCAACGACCGAAGTTTTTGTTGCCAAATGCGAAAATGAAGTAATCTCGACATTGTCCATGGTAGCCGATACTGGAGTCGGACTTCCCATGGATTCAATGTACGCAACGGAACTTACGGAACTGCGAAAATCCGGTCTGCAACTCGCAGAGATTGGCAGTTTAGCCGACCGGCGGAACCTGCCCATTCGATTTATCAATGTCTTTGAACTACTTGCACGACTGATTGTGCAGGTTGCGCAAGTTCGCGGAATTGACGCATTGGTTTTGGCTGTTCATCCACGACATGCAAAATTCTACATGCGCGCTTTTGGATTTGAAACGCTTGGCGGCCTTGCGAATTGTCCGTACGCGGAAGGAAATCCTGCGGTTGCATTGATCCTCGAATTCCGTCGCATTCGCGGAACTATCTTCGATGAAAAACTGTTCGGCAATCCCATTGAAAACGAGCGTCTGGTGCCAACTCAATGGAGTCTTGAAGCGCGAAATGATCTTCGATTCTTGGCGTTACAACAGTTTGACGATTAATAAGCTGGTCGCCTCGCCAAAACGTGAAAATCCGACCCCACGTATCTCTGCCCAAAAAAACGTCTTGTGATTAATCTGTAGGTATCGGGCTTGCCAAATCCTCCCCAATTCGCCCGCGTAGTCCAACTGGAGGGTGCAGACCACCCAAAGTCCCCTGATTGCCTAATGGGATGTAATGCAAGTAAAATTTCTAAATTATCAGATATTATTGGAACCACTGAAGTTAAGCTTAGTCCAAGCCCATTATCGATGCTTAACGGCACGCTTTAATTCCCAAGCGGTCACTTTTTTTAAGTTGCACATCCGCAGCGAAATTCGTAAGAACGCTGAGGAATTTTCTAAAAGAAGTCGCTCTCGATCTAGCGTACTCGGCGTCGGTTACCTAAAAGTCTACGTCACCATTCCAGGCAACTTCATGAAACGCATTCTCATTCTTCATCGCAATGTTCTCTTCCGCGATTGTCTAACGAACTACTTGCGAACTATCCGTAACGACGATGCAGTATCGGTTGATCACACGCAAGCCAATAGAGTTGAGGACATTGTGGCCGATGAGGCGGACCTTATCTTGCTCGATTTGAATCTGCCAGACAATTTAGCCATCGACCTCGTGAAAGCGGTTTCATTTCGCGATGTGAAAGTTCTGCTACTAGTTCCCAGTGATCATCAATCACTGGTTGAATGCATTGCCGAGGGGGTGAGTGGTTGCGTGCTAGAACAATCCACTTTGGAAGGGCTCAAGCTCGCGATTGAGAGTGTTCTCTTAGGTGAAACGTTCTGTTGTCCGAAGTTCGCCAAGACAATGTTTTCCGAATTGTCAAAAGCCAGAAAAATATCTACCTGGCAGATGCCGGATTCCGCTATCACCTGTCGACTGACCAGTCGAGAGCGTCAAGTGCTTCAGCTAATTGCTGAACGTCAATGCAACAAGGAAATCGCTAAAGCACTTTCTCTTTCACTGTTTACGATCAAGAATCACGTTCACAACATTCTCAAAAAGCTGAATGTGGAAAACCGTGTGGAAGCTGTTGTCATGGCGCAACAGGAAAATTTGCTGCATAGGCATTGACCCTCTCGGCACGCCTTGTCGTTGCGCACCTATTTGACTCATTCTAGCTGTAACGGGCGCACGCTCAATCCGCTGTCCTTTTTCAGCTAATTCTCAGCTAATTCTCTGCGGAACAGGGGTCTAAAAAACGCTATGCGTTTCGACGGCTCGAATAAACACATCTTCAAAGCGTCCGTCACGTTACTTTCTTTTGCGTTAGGTGTCCGATGCTCGCCAATTCAAACGCTGCTCGTGTCGACCAGTCGATAGTACTTGGTGGATCCAGAACTAGGCTTTGTTTAAAAAGGGGGCTGACCCTGGGCTGTAAACATCTTTGCGCAGTGCTATCAGGCTGTAACGGGAGAGCGACGTTCCCACGGAGCTTTGTCGGGCGGCCATTTTGCGTTCACAAGCACTTGGGGCCGATCTCGATGCCGAAAAAACCTGGGCAGGGGCCTCGCTCTCCCGACCTGTGTTTTCATTAGTCAAAACGCGAACAAAGATGTTTACAGCGGTGGGCTGACCCTCTCCAGGCATGTTCGTTTGTCAGAAGCCCTCTTTTGAGACAAAGCTTGGTACGCGACTAACAAAAGGCCTGCAGCGAGACTAACGCGTCGGCTTACTTTCCCGCAGTTTGCTAGTGCTTTGTCGTACTTAGGACTGGTTCGTTGGAACTGCTTTTACCTAGTTCGTTTTGGGGAATCTTTTTGGTTCCACAGAATCATTGTGATTGAGAGGGTCGGTCTTCACAATCCTTGCAATCAGTAGATCGATCCAGAAACCGAATTCGATCCATTGCTTGTGAGCCCTTACCACTTACCCAGTTTTAATGAGTCGGCTAATGAAGAAACAAACAAGAGTCCTGCTGTCGATTGAACCACAACTCTGTAAGGAACTCCTGAGGCAGAGCTTGGCGAACTATGCCGACGTTGAAATTGTTGGTGAGTCCTGCAACTTCATCGAGTGCCTGGCGCTGATTGCTCAACGACAGGTGCATGTCTGGATACACTCATCGGAGAATAGCTCCGATTTGAACTTGATGCATTCGCGTGCCTACGAGATCGCACCCGAGCTGGTGATCGTGCGCGTCAATTCACAGGATCCGGCGGCCACTCTGCAGGTGCAAGTCAATTCCGTGTGCGAGTTACTTGATTTTACCAGTCAATGGAAAGCGGGCGTTGAATCCGCCTATTCACACTGACACCACCACTATTCCCTCTACCCTGCAATCCGCAAGGAGCAGGGGAATCAGCGGAATGTTATTTTCGATCGACACTAACTTCATGAATGGGCAACTAGAGTCTTCACAAATTTTTTTCCTTTGCTTCCTTTTGGAGAGATGTCATGCTCAATTTGTCAACAACAAGTTTCGCGATTCAAAACTCCGACGTACATTTGTCAGGCACTTTCACGCCGGGGAATCGACTGACTGACGCTAGTCTGTACGCAGATTCAGCCAGCCAGCCAGTCATGAAAGTGGTCGACCGTCATGCAGAGCGCGCGCAAGCCTTTCAACTGGCCCATGAAGTATATTGCCGGGCTGGCTTAACAGATGAAAATCGAGTTGGTAAGCGTGTCATGCGACACCATTTGTTGGACACAACCGATGTGTTCATTGCCAAGTTGAATGGCAAAGTTAATTTTACGGTAACCCTTGTCGGTGATGGGGATTTCGGATTGCCGATGGAGTCGCTATTTGCGGACGAGGTTGAGAACATGCGGTCTCAAGGCATTCGCATGGCTGAGGTTTCGTGCCTCGCTAGTTCGATCGATCCGGATAAAAAACGCCTGCGATTCGATACTCTGGTGAGTATGATAAGTCTACTCATTCAAACCGCCCGCAGGCGCGGTATCGATCGATTAATGTTGGCAGTCCATCCCAAACACGCCAAGGTTTATGAGCGACTTTTTGGCTGCGTCCGCTGTTCCGACGTCAAAGAGTATGCAGCGGTGCGTGGTAACCCGGCAGTCTTGTGCATCCACGATTTCGCGGACCTCGACGAGAAGCGTTATCCTCTCTACGATCAGGTATACGGACCAGAATACGCGCCTTGGCAGCTCGATGGAATACCTATGTCGGAGAGTGAAAAAATCTATTTCGAACAATTCTTACCCGCTGGCGAATATGAAGTGGTACCCATGGCGGCCTAGTATTTGGCGGAAAGCATTAGTTCCCAAGAAATGAATAAGCATCGTGCACTTTGTAAGCGCCTACGAAGTACCTGCAGTAGGTGCCGGAATGCCAGCTGGACGTTGCAACGCTTGTAATCGCTACTACCGTTATTCCCGCATCGGATCTCCGAGCAGATCGCCCCCAATCTGCAACGCTGTACCGCGAGTATCGCTAATGAAATCTAGATTTCAGCGGTTTTCCCTTGATGTCAGGAGTATTCGATGCGGCGTGTTGTTATTACAGGACTTGGAATAGTTGCCCCCACCGGGATCGGTGTCGCTACCGCATGGCACACGGCGCTGCAGGGAAGGTCATCCATTCGCAAGATCTCGCTGTTCGATACCAGTACATTGCCTGTACACATCGCAGGCGAGGTCACCCATTTTGATGCCACCGATCTATTAGGATCCAAAGTAGCTCGGCAAACCTCGCGATTTGTTCAATTCGCCAGCGTGACTGCCCAGGAAGCCCTAGTAGATGCGGGCTATGATGCAACCGCGCACGGCCTCAGATGCGGCTGCATGATCGGAGTGGCCATCGGTGGGCTCGGGGAGATTGAAGAAAGCGCTCACATTTTGAAAGAACGCGGGGCTTCAAAAGTACTACCGCATACCCTGCCGTACGCGCTGCCCAACATGGCAGCGGGCGTGGTTGCGATTCAGCAACAACTGCGTGGCCCCAACTTGGCTATCGCGTCCGCTTGCGCCAGTGGCACCCATGCCATTGGGGAAGCCGCGAGGCACATTAGGCACGGAGAAGTCGATATGATGCTGGCTGGCGGAGCAGAAGCAGCCATCTGTCCACTGTCCATTGCATCTTTTGCGAGAATAGGCGCGCTCAGTCGCAGAAATGATGAACCGGAATTGGCCTCACGCCCCTTCGACGCTGACCGCGACGGGTTTGTAATGGGTGAGGGCTGCGGATTATTGGTGCTCGAAGAGTTAGAGCATGCCAAAAAACGCGGTGCGAAGATCTATGCCGAACTGGTTGGCTACGGACTCTCCGCGGATGCCTACCACATTACCAAGCCGGCACCGGGTGGAATCGGCCTAGCAGACTGCATGCGCTCAGCCATCAATGACGCCAAAATTGATCCGGCAGACGTCGATTATATCAATGCCCATGGCACATCAACCATTGTCAATGACGCCTTCGAGAGTGAATCCATTCAAGCTGTTCTCGGGCCGCATGCCGCCACGGTATCCGTGTCTTCCACGAAGGGAGCAACTGGACACTGCTTGGGTGCTGCTGGTGGGATAGAAGCGGTTTACACAATCTTGGCAATTCATGATGGGTTAGTCCCCCCCACGGCCAACTATCAGAAACCCGATCCCAGCTGCGCGCTAGACTATACACCGAACCAAGCTAGGGCACGAACCATCCGTTATGCACTTAGCAACTCGTCTGGATTTGGTGGTCAGAACGCGTGCCTCGCATTTAAGACATTCGCTTAAAAGGAGTATTCGTCACTCCATTCAAACGCCATTACTCCCAATTGGATTAAATTCCTAGTCATAATTTAAGGCAGACACACGATGAGCGCTCAACCAGCAATAAATATCCCAGCACCGGCCAAGCCGCTTACAGATTCTAAGTCTGATGAACCGCTTAGAAGAGAGATCTGGCTAGATGCGTTTAGAGCCGCGACGTGGATAGTCTTTATGGAAGAATTATTAGCCTCGGGCGAGCCGCGCAGCGCCGTCGAACATTTCTACGATAAATTGAGCGATGCGTGCTGGCTGGCGCGCTGGAAGCGAGAAAACGTAGTCGTAGCGGTCGAAATTTACGCGATACCAGAGCTAATTTCCCAGCTCATTCCCACGGACAATCAGACAGTAACCACCAGCTACCTAGAAGACATGCTGGCAACATTGACAGTTCAGCCCTTCACAAACCGCGCCAGCACCCCGAATTCCCATTAGACGTAGCGGAATTGACTAGACCTCCGAAATTGGTTTCGTAGCGAAGACCTCACGACTTTCGCTACCACCAGCGAGCGGTTCGTCGCTACCTCTAACGAGAGGTCAGTCAAAGTAAATTATGCCTGTAACTCTACATGAAAATGAATAGATAATCGGCCACCTCACTCTCAGCTTAGGCTATCATGTTCGTCAACAGTCCGAATACCTATGTGCCCATCGGCGGTTCGAGTCCCTATACCAAGCATGCGCCCACTATGCCGCAGTCCTTCATTCACCAACCGACGGTTGAGAATACGTGGAATTACGACGAGGCTTTTTCGCGCAACCTAGGCCTCATTTCTCCCTCCGAACAGCAGCGACTCCGCCAATGCCGCGTGGCAATTCCTGGTATGGGAGGCGTTGGCGGAATGCACTTGATGACGTTAGCTAGGCTGGGAGTCGGCAAGTTCCGTATCGCCGACGCGGATTCTTTCGAGGTGAAGAATTTTAATCGACAATTTGGGTCTAGCATCGACAACCTAGGACGCCCCAAAGCGGAAGTGCTTAAGTCGGCCGCTAAAGGAGTCAACCCTGAGCTAGAAATCGATGCGATCACCGAGTTTGTCTCAAGCGAAAACGTGGCTACATTCCTAGATGGTGCCGATCTGCTAGTTGATTCCGTCGATTTCTTCGCGTTCGAAGCGCGCCGAATGCTCTTTCGAGAAGCTCGCAATCGCGGCATTTGGACCATTACTGCGGGCCCCATTGGATTCAGTACCGCCTGGCTCGTGTTCGATCCAAATGGCATGAGTTTTGACGACTACTTTGACCTCAAGGATGGCATGGAACCCGTTGACCTGTTCTGCGCTTTTGCTCTGGGACTCGCGCCACGATCAACGCACCTTCCCTATTTCGACTTCTCCTACGTGGAAGCAAGTGGACGGGGCCCCTCGGTTGCAGCCGCATGTAACCTGGCCAGTGGAGTGGTAGGCACCGAGGCGATCAAAATACTTCTGCGACGCGGAAAAACCAGAGCGGCACCTTGCTATGCTCAGTTCGACGCCCATCGCTGCCTGCTCCGCAAGGGACGCCTATGGATGGGGAATCGAAACCCCATCCAGCGACTGAAACGACACATCATGAAGCGCAAGATGATCGAACTCGGTTACGGAAAATGATTCAGATTTTCGTAACCCGAAGCTTCAGCGACGACAATTAAGCTACGAGAAATACCCTCTATTTCCTGACACTGACACAGAACTTGCGAGCTTTATGGCAACCACCATGACTTCAACCTGCCAAGCCGATTTATCACTTACCTATGAAGCGATGATCCAAGCCGCGGTGGCAGCTCCCTCGCCAGACAATAACCAACCATGGTTGTTTCGTATCACGGCTGAAGGTCTGCAGGTTTTTCTCGACCACAGCCGATCATTGCCGTCCGATGTTGCCTCGATGTTCGATCTGACGGCGCTGGGTGCAGCCGTTGAAAACGCGGTGATTGCCGCAGCTGAACAGGGACAAACTGCGGAAGTCCTTTGGTCTGGTGAGCAGGGTTTAACACCTGGCGTAGACCATCCGATCGCGATTATCAAGCTGCGGGCGGGCGGGACGCCCGATCCCTTGTTCTCGGCTATTACCAAACGCTGCACCAACCGCAAGATGTATGCTAGTAAGCCGCTGGAACCGAGCGTGCTACTGGAAGTCCAGGCTGCTTGTGCCTGCTTCCCAGAGGTTCAAGTGGATTGGCTAGTCACTCGCAGTGAGAAGCAGCAATTCGGCAAACTAATTGCCCTGACGGACTTGTTACGCTTTCAACATCGGCCATTTCATGAAGAGCTCTTTCGGCAGTTGCGATTTCGACCCAGCGAGGCGGAAGCAACCGCCGATGGACTCGACGTGCGCACCTTGGAGCTACCGCCGGGTGTCGGCAGCGCGCTGCACATTCTACGCAACTGGAATACGATGCAGATGATACACACTTTGCGATTAACGTCGCTGCTGACCATTCCCGCCAAGATCAGTGTTCAGCGCAGCGGAGCGATTGTCGTACTTTCCGTGCCGACTTCCTCCGCCGAGAACTTCCTTATGGGAGGTCGCGCCATCCAACGTTTGTGGCTGGCAGGAGCAGCCATGGGGCTAGCCATGCATCCCATGGGCAGCCTACCCATTTTTCTGTTGCAGGATAATCCCAAGCCCGCGTTTCGCGCTACGATTGAAAAGGCGAGGAAAGGGGTTAGCAGTCTTCTACCCAGCGTGGCAGGCCGAGTCATTCAGCTCGCCCTGCGCGTAGGAACCAGCGCTCCCCCAAGTCAAAGATCGCTGCGAAGACCCGCTGAACAAGTTATCCTTGAACAACAATAATCGTAACCCGATACGTCAGCGAAGTGACTTGAGCCCCAAGAAAACGACATTGCGTGGAAATATCTCGGGGTTATTTGCAGCCAGATTTTCCTGACTGGTCAAAGGTCCACGCTAACGCTTTGGATTACGCTTTGTCCCACCCGCTTTTTGTGACCGATCCGGACGCTTGCACTACCTAGAGATCCGTTAAACTAGGCGCTCACATACTCCGACTCAGTGGAAATTGCTTCGCAATGGTGACCTCCTGCACTGCTGCCAACCGACAATCTTCCAAAAAAGGTTCCCCAAAAACAGCTTGGGGTAGCTCTATTTTTGCAGCGGCAGCAGTTTTTCCAACTGACGCTCATTTCGCCTCTACCAGAAACATGCACGATGCCATCCATCTTTAAGATGCTGCCGCTAATCATCGGTCAAAACATTGGCAAGCAAGTCCTGGAGAGGCTGGCAGAACCCAATCGAGTCACCGACAAAACTGATAATGTGCTGCAATATGACAAGGTCTTGGAGACCAAGCTGGCGATTTCCTATGCGATCGGGATTGAGACGATCTACCGGGCGCGTCCCGAACCCTTTGGCGGACGGGCACTAGACATCTGCTGTGGCCCGGGCCACATGTCGATCACCATGGCCAGGGAGCTAAAACTCGAATCGCTGATCGGAGTTGATCTCTCTGCGCCGATGGTAAAAGTCGCTAATGCGAACGCCCGGGAGCAGGGAATGCTCAAGGTATCGTTTCGGGAAGCTGACGCAACGTCGCTACAAGACTTTTCAGATAACGAATTCGATCTAACGACCATGATGGACGCAGCCCACCACTTGTCGCCACCGCGCGATAAAGAACCGCTTGATCCGCCCACTAAATGGGTGAGCGCAGCGTTGGGTGAGATGGACCGAGTTACATCGCCGGGCGGTTTGATAGTCGTCATGGATTTGGTTCGCTTGCGTACAAAGCCCATGACCGAAAAGTACATAGAACTTCTGGCGCACGATTATGAAAAACGCGGCTTGCCGGCGTTTAAGGAGGACTTTCGGGACTCCATGTACGCTGCCTGGACGACGCACGAACTGCGCTTGGCAGTACCTAGGCAGAGTAAGCGGCAGTGGAATCTAGTAGTGCCCCGCGGGTTGCCGTTTGCGCAATTCTTGATGGGCTTTCCGCGAGAGCGCCGAAGCCCATTCATCAATCGTGGCCGCATTTGGAACGACGTCAATAGGGCCCCCGTTAGCATCGAAAATATGCCCGATTATCGCCTAGCCAGACTCATGATGGCCACGGCAGCGATAAATTCAATTGACTAAATTGGCAACGCCACTTATTTGCGCATTACAAACCCGAAGCGCGCGCGAGTGAACGAGTTGCCAAATTCACTCGCTCGCGCTTCGGGCTTGTATTCCCTTTGAATTGGAAACTCGAATACCTCAAAGAATTAAGCTGCGGCTCGAATATGAGAATTGGCAAGGCTGCGGGAAGTTTTGATTAGCCGCTTTGCGCGCATCTGAAGTGCCTGGCGATAGAGTTGCATATCGCCAGCATGAAACCGTTCAGCCATTCGACGCACTTGCGGATCGTCGAGAAACGGACACGGTGCACGCATAGGACTCTGCTTTTCTCGACGTGCCGTCAACTCCCGGTCAAAGAACTGCATTCCGAAATCGAACAAGTCTGCGTCGTAGTGCTCAACTAAGCCCACAAAATCAAATTTTTTCAGCCCCACACCCCAAAGAAACTGACCGGAGAAGTTACGGTAAGTTGGGCTGAACATGAACCGTTCCAAGGTCCAGTTCTGATCCACAATGTGACTCTGACCAGGCGTGAGCTTCCGCAATCGATGATGCTCGAAAATGAAATTGTAATGCGACACCATGCGTTCAATCGGATCTCGTAGCCAAGTGATCAATCGACATTCGCGAGTGCGAACGATTTGGCTGTACTTGAGCGGCATGTAGTGACCGAAAATGCAAGCATTGTCAGCTAGCATAAGCGCGTTGGACCGGCGGCCTTGCAACCAAGTGCGCCAGTTGCGTTTCCAACGACTAACCTTCAGAGGTTTATCGGCGTAGTCCAAAATCATCGATTCGCTGAAGATTTCTCGCACTGCTTTTCGAAAACTAGTCCCAGCTGTTTTGGGTATATGCACCATCAACCACAACATTTCGAATCGTTTCTGAAAGCCGTCGGTTCATCGAGCTCTAATTTTGGCGTGGCACGGCTTTAGTGTAGAACGATTGTCCCAATCGTTTTTGTTGGCAATTGCCACAATTGCTCTACTCTCAATGCCTCGACCGATATTTATCGACGCAAACGGCAGCACGATTGAGATTAGTCATGGCTTAAACGCGCGACCGCAGTCTGACCCCGTTTCCTCGGGTTGAAACTGAAGGCGAACCCTTGCTAGCAACCGATGCAGGTCCGCCTCGTGTCGCTGGCGGAGCTCTTGCCACGCAACAGCGAAGTGCTTAGTGATGTTGTCGCGGCCAAAACCCAGCTCGCATTTCTGCCCGTAGAGCAGCTCAAGCGAAACACACGCGCTACTGCTGCAAACCACACTCGTCATAGCAGAAGTTCGCGGATTCGAGGCAATGAAGCGGGCAAAGATCGACTCGAAGGGAATAAAAAAGGTCCACACGTCCGACAGGGCGATAACGTGTCTAAAATGCTTCATTGCCTCGTTTTCTATTGCCGAGATTTTCGCCGGCGAGTCTCGAGGGTGGGGTTTGATAATCAGCAAGGCGTTGGCGCTGTAGCATTGCCTGCGCGCTAGTGCGAGACAGCATTCCAACTCACCTGCCAGCGTCATCCGTTTCGTTTCCGAGAAATTCGACGTTAACAGGACAACCACTTGATCTGCGGCATCGAGCGCTGAATCCAGTTGATCACAAGTGGCCTTTGAATAGCGCGGCAGGCTTTCTGAAAAAATTGCAAACAAGTCGCGAAAATCTGCAGCCTCCAATTGTTCGAAATGCGACAGATGCTGATCAAAACCATTAGCAAGCAGCAGATAGTAGCTATGAAATTCG
>JAYVHC010000557.1:0-2482 GCA_043771575.1 Planctomycetia bacterium | reverse complement strand
TAAATCGTCATCGCCACCCGCGCCCTTACCTTCCAGCAGGTCATCGCCGCTAGAAGTCAACAGGTGCCGCAGTCGTGTTGGCTCGGTCTGAAATGAAGGAAGCCGGGTTGACGGTATTTGGAATGGATTCACTGGCGGCGCAATCGGCTGCAATTGCGGCTGCGCAGGACAACTGAGCGGTAAGAACTGGCCGTCGCCGCGTGCCCACTTACGCAGCTCCGATAAACCACCTTGTTCTTGACCAAGTACAACGCTGCAGCAGGAAATCGCGCACGCGAAAACAACTACGAACTGGGGTGGGAGCCGGTTGATAGCATTTGGCGACGAGTTTCTGCTGAACATTCTGCGACCTTGTGATCAATCCTCTGACGAATGAATCTCCGGGGAATCCCCAGCAAGGGTTACATCGTCAATTGCAATCGGTGCATGCAGTTCGATCGGAACAAGCGCCAACCTCCCCGCAGTCGGCAGTTCGCTTGTGATTGCTACAGTTTGACTACGTTTACAATGCTCCCCGTCGGAGGTCCATCGCAAGGGCTTTCCGTCGGCAGGATTGCGGCAATCGTCAAACTCAACCATCGTTTTGGGTATTAGCAGCCTGAATTCGGCAATCCACTTCGTGGTGCAACGCCCGACTGGGCTCCGTATCCTAATTTTGCAATGGAATTCCCCAACTTTCGCCGAATTACTCGTAGTGCTTCTCGCCCAGTCGCGGAGAACGTTCGATGACATACGAACAAGATCGAAATACAGCTTACAAGTGCGCTATTGCTGTTGAAAACTCCGCCGCCGAATTGCGCATTGGTTCAAAGTCCTATAGAGTTGCTGTGCTTGACGCATCGCGTGAGGGATTTACGATTCGCGTTCCCAATGCGATTCTGAATCGAATCCGCAGTAAAGCCTTTTGCCGTCTCGAATTTGCCAGCGAATTGTCGGAAGTGGTGTGCAAAAGCGAATTTGCAGATTGTTCTGAGTTCACGAACGTCGGCCTGAAGCGAGTTCGCGATCTGACTAAGATCAAAATGCCTAGCGGATTCCAGTTTTCGTTTGGTCCCATGTTCAGCTTGCAGCAAGATCCGACTTTCTTGCTCGGTTTGATGATCGCATTCTTACTAGCATGCTTTTGTTTGCCAGGCATCGGTGACCAAGTCGGTTCGGCACCCAAAGTCAGCCGCGCTGTACGAGGCTTCTGGTCATCGCTTGAGAAGTCTGTCATTCCTTAGCGGTTCTTGGTAATCTGTGGGCTCGCGTTCACCATCGAATTCCTCGAGAGCCAATCCATGACCGCCATCGATCTTCAGCAGTACATTCGCGAAATCCCGGATTTTCCCAAGCCCGGAATTTTGTTTCGCGACATCACTCCACTTCTCGCCTCTCCCGTAGCTTTCCACGCCGCAATTGACCAATTTGCGGAGCGCTATGCAGACCAGCGCATCGACAGTATCGTGGCTGCCGAGTCTCGCGGTTTTATTTTCGCTGCCCCACTAGCTTTGAGACTTAACGCGTCTTTCATCCCCGTTCGCAAACCCGGCAAACTCCCCTACCAAACGCACAGCTACTCGTATGATCTCGAATACGGCAGCGACACTCTCGAAATGCATACCGACGCACTTACCAGCGGGCAACGCGTGCTCGTCGTCGACGATTTGCTCGCCACCGGCGGAACAGTCGAAGCCT
Organism: Planctomycetia bacterium; assembly: GCA_043771575.1. Taxonomy (GTDB): domain Bacteria; phylum Planctomycetota; class Planctomycetia; order Pirellulales; family Pirellulaceae; genus Aureliella. The sequence goes on along the minus strand of JAYVHC010000557.1, from coordinate 805 downwards.
GCGTCAAGTTGCTTAGCAATTTCAACGTGACTATCGTCGAGTGCGCTTTCTGCATCCACTTGAAAGCCCTCTGCGGCGAAGCCAGATTAAGGCCGCACAAAACGTTTAGCTTGATTGAGTACTGAGCCAGAGTAGAACGATTGTCTCAATCGTTCATCCTCCGACGAAAAATGTACGCTTGGGTGGTCCCACATGAGCACAGAGAATCCATACGTGCCAGTTCAAGTGACAGCTGCTTCAAACACCCAAAATGATCTACGTCTCTATTTCGCCGCCAGCGCCGTCGTCCTGCTCCTTTGCGGTGGTTGGTTCGTGATTCAAAAATGTTATCATAGACTGCGATACGAAGATGGAACCATTGTCGTCGAAATGCAATATCCTCCGTCTTCGAACGGCGTCCGTTACGCATCAGCAATTTCCATCGACTTACCAGGGCTAATTTTCTTCATTACCCTTGGAATCACGTTCACCAACGTGTTGGTCTGGTTAGCGCTGAAAGTGATTCGGTATCGTCAACAAGTATGTAACACCAAGCTCGAATGAAAAGCGATAATCCTTACTCCCCAGTTCGAGTCCCTCTCATCTCGGTCGTTTCGAGAAATCGACCGTTGTACATCTACGCTGATGCCATCGTGTTGCTCTTCTGGGCCGCTATCTATATCTACCTTCAAAGCCGCTATGGAGTAAGCGCCGACGGTCAAAGCATCTACATTTCAGCTCCCGCTCACTTCGCCCGCCGCATGTATGAATTTAAGATCGTAACGATTATCGCCTTGTTCGCACTTTCGATTGCAATCGTCAACAG
>JAYVHC010000556.1:0-7236 GCA_043771575.1 Planctomycetia bacterium | reverse complement strand
GAGCGAGGGAGCGTCCCACCCGAGTTCGATAGCGGCTAACTCGCTGCCCAGCCGGCGAAGGTCCCATACATAGGTGGCGTGTTGATCGTTGGCGCTTAGGATCACGCGCTGTCCATCGGGCGTGAACTTGGGGTACCAGGCCATTGGCAAGTCGGGCAAGGCCAGTGTTGCGATTCTACGGCCTGAGCGAAAGTCGCGGAGAGTTGCTCCTGCGGAATGGAGGTCGATCGCTAGTCGACCGTCAGGCGAGAAACAAGCGAACCCAATCCCTGGCGCGTCGGGTAACGCTCGCTCCTGCCACGTTTCCGTATGCATGAGGCGCTGTAAAAACCGATGGAACGCTAAGTGTTCGCTGTCGGGACTAAAGCAGACACCACGTTCTTCGTGATCGTCGCTGAGGTGGCGAATCAGCGCTCCTGAGTCTGCATGCCAGATGTCGAGCGGTCCTTTTTCATGGCACCCGGTTACAACCCATCGACCATCAGGACTAACGGCGATGGTGCGGCAGTCCTTGAGCGAGTCCAGCACAATCACGCGCTGTCCAAAATCATGCAGGATCACCGCCCTTTTCCCCGCAGCCGCCGCAATAACTCGGCCAGTGTGATCCGAACTAACTTGCGTACCATACCTGGCTTCGCAAGACAATTTCTCTGGCGGGCCGATAGTCGCCAGCGACGGATCTACGCCGGTGAAGGAAACCGGCCAGCGCAGCAAGCCTTGCTCTGAATACGTCAGCAGATCGCCCGTCGCGGGGATGAACCAGGGATAAAGGGTGTAGCCCACCGGCAGGTAGCCAACGTCTTGTCCAGTCTCCAGGTCGAACAACGAGACACCGTTGTTGCTGCCCACCGCCAGCAATCGCCCGCCAGGGTGCACGGAAACGTCCCGCCAAGCTTCGACGGGCCCGTGAATGGGATTGCGCAAGAGAGTTCGCACAATAGGACTCGGCTCGGCCACTGCGTAGTGCCAGCCCTCGCCCACGGCACGCGATTTGCTAAATAGGCGCCCATCGTTGGAACTCCATGCAAAAATCAATGGACTCGGCATGTGCAAAAGTAGCTTGTGGGAGTAGGGATGCCACAAGTCCACGCTGTTGACCCAGCTTGAACTACTGGAGAGTAACTCACCTGTCGAGCTTATGTACAGCAAGGGACCACCTCCGCGCTGGTCGGTCAAGATTCCAACTTGTTTCCGGTGGGGCACGTTCCACAGGACGACATCGTTGGAGTCGGTCAGCCCGACCGCCAAGGATTGCGAGTCGGGATGCCAAGCCATCGTTTCTACGGAAGCGGCATGCTCTAATGTGGACTGCACTAAACCGGTATCAACCTCGGTTACCCGTACCAATCTAGACTCGGCGCTGCGGTATTCTCCCTCAATCACGGCGACCCGACGACCGTCCGGAGACAATTGGGCGCGGTGGAAAAGATCATCCTGAAACGGTATTTCAAAACTTACGCAATGCTTGCCGCTAGGCCAATCCAGGACTTCGACCAAACCTTGTGAGCCCATTTGATGAAGGAGCATGACGCGAGACGCATCGCGGCTGAATACGATGTTCCGACCCTTCCCCTCATGTTCCCGGAGTTGCGAAATGAGATTCGGCGCGGCGTCCTGCAATTGCCAGCGATGAAGCGTGTGCGCATCTTGATCCACCAGTATCATCTCGTCTCGTATTGGAGTGAACGAGAACCATGTGTGCTGGTTAACATCGGGCAATCGAGCAAGCTCAGAGCCACCGGGCCACTGGCTAATAATCAACGTGCCTGTCGCGTCGCGATGGGCGAATCGATTAAGATAGAAGATGTCTGGTTGGAAACTTGCCGGTAGATCGCCCAGTTCCCGAATATCTGGTAGCGTGAGACAAGTGATGGCCAGATCGCGGAGTTCGTCACGACGCTGTAGCAGTTCGGGGGGCTGCAGTTCCAATTCGGGCAAAAGCTTTACTGCCTTGTGGATCGCGGCCAGACTATCCAGTCGTTGCCCTTGTTGCCGGGTAAGCCGAGCGGCCTTGGCCGATGCGACGTACGACCCGACCAACTGCTTCCGGCTTTCCACTTCCGCTTTCTGAACGCGCTGCAAGGAGTCTTGTAATGATTCGCGCAGATCGCTTTCTCGGAGGTACGCGATGGTTGACACGATCGCCACCGCCAGCAACATCAGCACCGCCAGCGAGCTAACCAATGCCACCACCGGATTCTTCCTGCACCACCGCCGGGACCGCTCCGCGATCGATAACCGCCGCGCCAAGATGGGTTGGTCTGAGCAGAACCGTCGCAGGTCCTCCGCCATGTCTGCAGCGGTTTGATAACGGCGATCGGGCTCCCGGGCAATCGCTTTCGCGAGAATCGTCTCCAGATCACGCGGGAAACGGCGATCGACGCTCCGCAGAGCGACTGGCGATTCATGCAAGATGCGACGGACCAACTCGGCCCGAGTTACGGTCCCAAAGGCAGGTTGCCGTGTCAAGAGTTCGTAGAGAGTTAAACCTAGGCTATATACATCGCCGCGCGCGTCCGTGCGGCCTTCAAATCGCTCGGGTGGAACATAGCGCAGCGTCCCAATCACCTCATCCGCCACCGTAAGATCGCTGAGCCCCTCGATCTGTGCCAAACCAAAGTCGGCTATCCAGACGGTACCCTGCGCATCGAGCAACATGTTGGCGGGTTTGATGTCGCGATGCAACACACCCTCCGCGTGAGCATACGCCAGCGCCTCGGCGGCTTGGGCGCCAAGGAGAGCGACGGCGCGATAGTAGTCTGCCTCTACCGGGCCCAGCATGGTCAACGCAGCCCCGCGCTGGCCGCAAGCTGCGTTCGCTAACACGCGATCCAACGATTGTCCGTGGATGAGTTGCATCGCATAGTAGATGGTTCCTGCGGCTTCGCCAACGCCGAACACCGGCACGATGTTGGTGTGGTGAAGCTGTGCGGCTGCTTGGGCCTCGCGTTTGAATCGTTCATGCAGTGTCGCGTTTTTGGTATCGCTGCGCGACAATATTTTCAGCGCGACATGCCTGCCCAGCGATTCCTGTACCGCTTCATAGACAGTTCCCATGCCGCCCTGACCAATGCGCCGCAAGATGCGGTACTCGCCCAACTGCCATGGGAATTGCGGCTCATCGGCAGAAGTCGTGCGCTGGGTATCGCCAGAATTCGCTGCGGGATCGAGCTGTTCCATCAGCAACATGGTGGGAATCAGCTCCCGAACTTCGTCGGCCAACTCGGGATGTTCCGCCGCGAGTTGCTCGACGGTCGGTGCTTCTCCCCGCCGCAGACGATCGACGAATTCGTGGGCCAATTCGCTGAGCCGCTCTGTCACCGAATCGAACTCGCTCAAGCGTAGTGCTCCTTTAGATTCGCCATTGTGAGAGTCCTCCTGGCAGGTCGCTTAACAGCTGTCGCAATTTCCTCAGGGCACGGATGTAACGCATGCCCGCAGCCTTCTCGCTAATCTGCAGTACCTGCGCGGTTTCACGAGGATTGAGCTGCTCGAAATGACGTAGTGCCAGCACTTCTTTGTCAGCCGGTGGCATGCTATCGACAATCGTCTTTAGCCTCGACTCCCACTCGATTTTCATCGCCGCGTTGCGGCACTAGTACCCGATTCGGCTAAGTATTTGGCGATTGCTTGAGAGGAAGCTTCCAACGCATAGGGCGATTGAAGCGATACTTCCATACGGGCGTCACGCTTGCGAGTACCTAAGTGCCGGCGATGCAGTTCCAAGAGGACGTTGGCCGCCACTCCGCGTAGCCACAGGTAAAACGGCACCGCCGGGCGTTGCACGTAGTCCACCAGGTGCTGCGACGCATGCATGTGCACTTCTTGCACAACATCCTCCACATCGATGCGTGCCGAAATCCTGCGATCGATTCGCAGGCATATCATCCGCGTTAATCGGTCAGTGTAGAGATTCAGCAGGTTTTCGAGACTTGCCTGTTCGCCTGCCGCTGCCGACTCGACGAGCCGAAGGATTTCAGAATCGCTCTCGATTGTCCCATCTGCTCGCGATTCCGAAAATGCGGATTCCATGAGTTTGTTTCCATGACGTGGCAGGAAGTATTTAGCCACGGCCCTGATTTAAGGTTATGGCCGTGCCGCACATGAACTGCATTGTACCACTACGCCCGGGAAGTTATCGCCGAATCTCAGTCAGAGCCATCGGCCGCCGTCGTCGCCATGCACAATGGGCCAGAACCGATGCACCGAGCAAACCAAACTGGGTTAGCGCAATAGGTTCGGGAACGACCTTAAAATTCGCCGTGAGGTCGAATCCATTGCCGTCTACGTCTCGCATCGTGACCCGGTACTCATAATCTCCAACCAAACTACCAAGGCCAGGGGGGGCGAACGCGCTGTTCTCATAGAGGTCCACGATAAAGTGGCTTCGACCATCAAATCCGCTTGCTGGGGTTAAGTTTAGGCCGAAAGCGTTTTGCTCAAATAGGACACCATTGAGGAACACATCCCCGCGGACGGCGATTGACAGGATGTTATTGGGGATGATCGGACCGCTGTTGAAATCGAACGTGGACCCAGAGGGGGCGCTTGAGTTGGGCACCACGACGAACCCAAAGTGGACTGCGCTGGGGTCCATGAACTCCGCAATAGTGAACAACTCCTTGTCCTGGTATCCAGTGATGGCCAAGCCATCTGCGAACTCGTGATCGTAGCCTGGTCCATGCTGAAGCCGCGTCGGAAAGTGATTCGGGAAAAGTGAGGGAAAGACATCAGTGGGGGCGGCGAATATGTGCGTGTCAACCACCGCAAATACCGGACTGCCGACGGTGTGAGCGATCACTCCGCCGCGCGCGGCGGACTGGCCAACCAGGAGTGCAGCCGCGATGCCAAACCCAATAGCGAGGAAGGTACGAGCCAAAGGAATTGCCTCATCAGAGGCCAACACGACACGCCCGACTAGCGCTCTTAAGTTCATCTTCATCATTTCGATCCCAAAGAAATAGGAAACACAGTTCGACGAAATCACTCCGCAATGAGCGGGAAATAAGTGTCAGGTCTGTTTTGTGCAAAGCACCCGAAGTGCCCGTTTTTGGCAAGAAGGGTCTGACGCTAAGTTTCCCGCGCAATCCGCAATCCATACTTCCCTAATTGCATTTTCTTGAAGGAGGCAACGGGCTTTTCGCAAAAAGGTGGGGAAATACTGACACTTCTCCGTGAAGCCGATTTCGGAGTAATCGGCCTACAGTAGATCGATTTCTCAGAAATCGATATGTCGCATGATGCATACAAACAATTTCTTTATTCAAAATGCTTCAAAGCGTTGCCTGAAGGGCAGACCGCATAGATCCAACGGTATTTCTTCTTTTTCGCGGTCAATGAGTCACCGCATGACGCCTTCTACTTGGCGATGTGCGGGAGACAAGAGCCTCGGTAGCTCTTTGTGCAACGCACCCGCGCAGTGACCTGTAGCGAAGTTCAAATACTCTTACCGGAGATCTAGCATGGATCGTACAAATCGTCGTTCCGCTTTTGGCTGGAATTTGCGTTCTCGCAGACGTCGGGAGCTCTCCATGGAACGTCTGGAAAGTCGCGAACTGCTTGCTGCTACATCGCAGGATTTCTTGTATGTCGGGGACTCGTCTAACGATTCGATTCAACAGTTCGACGCCTCGACGGGCGCCTACATCGGCACTCTTGTACCGCCGGGAAGCGCGGGCCTGCATGGTCCGCGCGGCATGGTGCTCGATCAAGGCAATTTGTTGGTGGTCAATCAGAATATCAACTTGCCAAAGAACGGCGAAGTATTGCGGTACACCAGTCAATCGGGCGCGCCCACGTCGCCGCTTGTTCCCGCCCTGAACCCAAACGCTCCCTTCGCGCCCGCCGGAATGGTGGTGCGAGAGAACGTGGTATACGTCGCGGATACGGGCGAAGGATCTCCGGCGGGCCGTATCGTTAAGTTCAATGCTACGACGGGCGCCTTCCTCGGCGATCTAAATCCGAGCAACTTTAAGGGCGAATTTCGTCCGCGCGGTTTGGTGTTCGGACCGGATGGCGGACTGTATGTGACGGTGTCAAGTATTGCGGCGACAAACAGCAGCGACCCGCCCGGCTATATTCTCCGCTTTGATGTCGTTACGGGTATTGATCGAGTTGTTGCTTGGAACGACGGAGATGGTATTGACGAATCAGGGCAAGGCGAAGCGGCTGACCTGCACAATCCGATTGGCCTCGTTTTTGCTCCCAATGGCAAAATCTATGTAACGAGCAACCGCAAGGATGGTCAATCCAACGACGAGAACACACGGATCGTGATAATCGATCCCGCGACAGGCAAAGAGTTGAACCATATCGAGCTAGATCCGCATTCGTTGAAGAGCCCGACGCGGCTTTATACTCAAGCTTTGGTCTTTGGACCGAATGGCAAACTGTTCATTCCGGTCATAGTCGAATCTTTATCTGATGGAACGGCATCCGGCGCGATCGTGACCTACGATCCTGCGACCCAGCAGATCGCAACGTTCTTTGCGAGTTCACCTTTCCAGCAGACCATTGTTCTCCCAAGCTACTTGACCTTCAAGCAAACCGACCCTGGGACTTTGGCTTACAAACCGTGGCACAACTTTGTCAATCCTGTAGATATTAACGACGACGGAAGAGTTTCGCCGCTCGACGTGTTGCTCATCATCAATGAACTCAACAAACGCAAAGTCGCCGATGCGTCTGGGCGACTTCCTGATTCTCGTGCAACATCCAACTTTTTCTATGACGTCAACGGAGACGGTTTTGTGGCGCCTCTTGATGCATGGCTTGTAATCAATTTCCTGGTTGCCCGAGTTCCGCGCGCGGAGGGTGAGTCCGCGCCGTTAGCTTCTGCTGGATCGCTGGGATTCTTGAATGAAGGGGACTCGGCTAGCGACTCAGTTGCAAAAGTTCGACGACGCTGGTCAAGGCTTTGATTTCCGAACGTTTTTCTTACTTGCCGAGTGGTGCTCGTTTGGACGGTGAATCGCTCGCGGTGCCACCCTACGCCGTTAACCTTTCTGACTTGGGTAGTGTCTTAAAGAAGGACCCCTTGCAAGATATCAGATTGATGTTAGCAAGACGGGCCGCGTGGCTTGGCGATTATGTCGCTGGCTGTGATTGAGGAAAGATGTCCGACGGACTCGCACTCCCTCGGACGCAGACTCGGTAGATCGATTTGGGTAGACATTCGATGTCGTGTGCCATCAAGATCGCCGGTCTTTTTCGTTCTTAACCCGAACAGCCGATGGA
>JAYVHC010000555.1:0-4727 GCA_043771575.1 Planctomycetia bacterium | reverse complement strand
CAATGCTACTTCTGATTCCAAAGCCATCATTCCAACCCTCCGTGTCACAAACCGCCAATTATCTAGAACGTGACGTCACTCACCACGACCAGCAATATTTGCAAGCTCCAACAAGAAGTCCAGCCTAGCCTGCTTCTCCCAAATGCAAGCAACACCAAATGCTTGCAACTACTTGTGTGGTACGATGAGCCCGTTGGGCTGGGCTAGGTAAACGAACGAGGCCTTGCCCCTAAAGTCAAAGATCGCAATTTCAAAAAGCGTCAGCTAGGAAGTTTGAGTGATGATCCTTTGCTATCACCATCGCATGCAGTTCATTGTTCTAGGCCTGCTTTCGCTCGCCGTTCTCTCCGTCTCCGTCTCAAATGTACGTGCCCAAGATCCGCCTAGCGCGGTTGGTCCCGTGTTGAAGCTTTTCAAGAGCGGACGATTGCCACCCGAGCGACAAGGGACGGTTGTCGAGATGATCTGCAATCGGGGCAACGAGCAGGATTTGCGAGTTGTATTCGACCAGTTAATGACGCCCGAAGGATTTGCGCCGGACTTGCGATTGAAAGTGATCGGATGGTTGAGTGACGCCGCTTCGACTCGAAAGGTAAACCCAACGGGAGATTTGTCTAAATTCACGAATCTGATTTCCGCAAAAGAGACACCCGTGCGTTTGGCGGCCATTCGAGCTGCAGCGGCCTGGAAACTGGCGGAAGCCTCGGCTGAGTTACAGGCACTCGCGACTAGCGCCGAAGCGAATCCCGAATTGCGGAAGGCGGCCATTGAGGGCTTGGTTTCCATCAGCGGAGTTGACAGCCAAGCAACGTTGTTGAAATTGGCTGCTAAGGGTCAAGCGATGCCCGTCCGCATGCAGGCCATCGCGGGCTTAGTCGGAATTAATTTGCCCTTAGCCAGTGAGCAAGCTGCTGCAGCGTTGGCGGATTTAGCCGCAGGCGATAAACCCAATACATTGCTCAATGCGTTCTTCGACCGTAAAGATGGAACTACAATGCTCGCGGCGGCTGTGAAAGAACAAAAATTGTCGGTCGATGTTGCCAAGATGTCGCTGCGCTACATGTATTCAGTCGGGCGCAGCGACGCCGACCTGTCTACCGTGCTTAGCGAAGCGGCGGGAGTGGCGAGCGATCCGCCCCCACCGACTCAGGAAGAGGTCGCCAAACTGGCTGAAGCAGTTGTGGCCAAAGGCGACGCGGCTCGGGGCGAGCTGATTTTTCGTCGCGCGGAACTGAGCTGCATGCGGTGCCATGGGTTAAATCGCGGCGGCGGGCAAATCGGACCTGATCTTAGCGCCGTCGGCGGCTCGTCGCCCGTCGACTACATCGTCAACTCGATTCTCAATCCGAATCTGGCCGTAAAAGAGCAATATGTCACCAAGATTTTCGTGCTCTCTAGCGGCAAGATTCTGACGGGCGTCGTCATCGATCGCGATGATAACCGAGTGCAGATGCGCGACGCGCAGGGCAACACCGTGATAATACCGACCGCTGATATCGACGATGAAGCAGAAGGCAAGTCGCTCATGCCGCAAGGGTTGACAAAATTCCTCACGCGCGACGAAGTACTCGACTTGGCCAAGTTCATTTCAGATCTCGGCAAACCTGGCAAATATGGTTTGGCCGCAGTGCCCAGCATCCAGCGCTGGCGTGTAATGGCCAACGCGCCAGCCGAGTTGACCACGGACGTACCACACTTAGAGTACATTCGCGAGCTGGTATTGAGCAGCCAGCCGGAACAATGGACCAGTGTCTACGCCATGTTTTCCGGTCGCTTGCCGCTGGCCGAATTGCGTCAAGAAAAGCAGCCGCTGGTGCTCATCCTTCAAGGCGAAGTGAAGGTAAATGAAGCTGGAACGATTGCGTTCGATATTGCCAGTACTGAAAAGTACCAGGTATGGCTAGACGACCAACCGTCCGAATCCATGACGCACATCGAAGCCAACTTGCAAGCTGGCGTTCACAAGATCACCGTCCGCATTGAAGTCCGTGATCAAGATTCGCCCACTTTAAAGGTCGACGTCTCCAAACCTGCCAACTCAATGGCTCAATTCGAAGTTGTCGGCGGCGCCTGAGCATGCCCCAGTTCGACTGTACTAAATAGATAGCCAATCGAGACTTTAGACTGCTCGCTGAACGCCGCGTGCCCAACGGGCCGCGCGACAGTGTATTGATGGTCGGTCACGCGGGGCGTGGCCCACGCGGTTAAACCTAAAACGATGGCTCGCATTGAACTTAGGAGGGAATGTGCTGGCGATCAGCGAGAAGTGTCGATTTTATGCGTATAATGGACGGCAGCAGTGCAGATCGCCGTTTGCAGGTTTCCGTGAAGGTTGATGGGAGAACAGGATTTAGCCGCCAGTTCATTTGAAGATCGTCGCGAATGTAGCCCCTGAAGTCTGCACTCCTACAATTCGCACTCTGTCCCGCAGTTGTACTTGTGCCTAGCTATGGATTTCGAGCTGATGGTTCAACGATTTATTCAGTGGCGGTTCTGTGGGAGTGCGAGGCTCCTGCCGAGCAGCGGACGTTCTTGGTTCCTCACGAACCTCGCCCGCCCGCTGGGTGTCCTCAAATGCTTAATGTTGGCGACGTTTTTCTTAGCGAACATCAGTTGCGGCCGTGGGGAGGACCCGGCTGCAATCCCTACGGAAAACGTTGTGTTCAAACACAAGTCGGGACAGACGACTTCGGTCGGCGAAATCATCGTCGAAGCGGAAGATGGCGGGATGCTGCTGCTGACTCCAGATGGTCAACTTTGGACGTTGCAACCCGCTGATATTCTCTCACGGTCGGCCTCGACAGAACCCATGCAGGCGCAATCGAGCGAAGAGATCTACGCGAAATTCAAGCTGCAAGTCACCGATGGCTTCAAGGTTCACAAGACTGCGCATTACGTCATCATCTATAACACCAGCGAAGTCTACGCGCAGTGGGTCGGCGAGATGTACGAAGGCCTTTACCGCAAATTCCATAACTTCTGGAAGTCCAAGAAAATCGAACTTGAGGAACCCCGATTCCCGCTGGTTGCAATCGTGTTCAATACGAAGGAAGCCTATCTCGCGTATGCGGAACGGGAGATAGGCCAAACGGCCAAGGCGCTAATCGGCTATTACAATATGGAAACCAATCGCATGATCAGTTTCGATTTGACCGGCGTTGCGGGGTTGGCTGGTGGCGGACGATTGAACTCGGCTCAGTTGATCAATCAAGCCTTCTCGCAGCCTGGTGCTGAGCGGACACTCGCGACCAACGTTCACGAAGCAGTCCATCAGTTATCGTTTAATACGGGATTGCAGATCCGATTGTCGGATAGCCCGCTGTGGTTCAGCGAAGGGATGGCGATGTTCTTTGAGACGCCGGACACCAAGAGTGCTCGCGGCGGAGCAACTGTAGGCCAAATCAACTACTACAATTTGCGTTGGTTCGCTAACTATTTACCCCAACGTCCAGCCGATTCCCTGACCACGTTGATCACCGATGACAGCCGGCTAAAAAATGCCGCCACAGCGAAAGATGCGTACAGCGAAAGTTGGGCGCTAACTTACTTTTTGCTCAAGACCAAGAGCAAACAGTACGTCGCTTATTTGGAAGATTTACGCAATCTCGCACCGCTTGTCGACACACCACCACGCGATCGCATTGCCATGTTCAAACGCCATTTCGGAGACGATCTGCAGGAGCTTGACAAAGAGTTCATCAATTATATCCGCCGCCAACGTTAGGCGAGTACACGACATACCTGCGCTGAGTGCGGACGTGCGGTTAAATCGCTCCGCTTTCGGGCGAAAGCAGCTACCAAGCGATCCCCGCAGTTATCTCCCGCTTTCTGGTGAAAGCAGCTACCGAGCGATCCCTGCACGCTGCCGTCACTTGGTGGTATCAAGGACTACGTGGCTGCCGAATAACCGGTCGTGCAAAGTGCGGCGTGCGAGGCCAAGGATGGGAAGGGCGTTAATGATGACGAGAATTTCACCCACGGGACTAAGGAAGTTATAAAGGGTGCCCAGGTTAAGCGCAAAGGAAACGAACGAGAACGCGAGAATCCAGATCGGCGCATTACGTATCAAATTGCGCAACAACCGCTTGCGTCGTGTCAGTCGCAAGCCATGGAAATCGACGACTCGCAATTGGAACAAATATCGACCTGGCGTTTTCCAGCCGCTCCATTCAATCCAAGCCATACCCGCCGGAACAAGAACCAATAGTAGAATGGTCAGCACGAATCCGCTGCGTATCAAGAACCCCATCATCGAATTACCCAACACAGAATATTGCGAGGCGATAGTGCTGGGGAGCGCGATGCTGGCCATAACCACAAGTTGCAGGAACAGATCGACCATGAGCGCTAGCGCGCGATTCAAGCGGCCAGCTCTCGTAACGCCCACCGGTGCTATCGCCTGCAAAAAAGCATCAAGCGACTCGTAGCTCGGATAGCGGTCTTCAGGTTCTTTCGCAAGCAAGCGTTCCAGTACTTCGCGCCAACGCTCCGGTATTTCCGTTGGCCATTTTTCCGGAAACTCAACCTCCGCAGAGCGATGGCTGCGGAGTTGATCGGTCACAGTCTGGCCGGACAGAGAATAGGGCCGACGACCGAAGGTTAATTCGAAAAGTGTGATGCCCAGCGCATACATGTCGCTTTGCGCCGTCGGTGCATCACCGTCAGCCAACTCAGGCGCCATATAGCTAAGCGTACCGCTGATTCCGATCGATGCTTTTTGATCTGTA
>JAYVHC010000554.1:0-5178 GCA_043771575.1 Planctomycetia bacterium | reverse complement strand
GCCTCGACCACGAGCGTCTAACCTATCGCTACGCCGGCCGCGATTTCCGTCTAACCGACGTGTACGGCAAGGTGATTCGCCAGATTATTGCCTAGCGCTTCAGCACAATTTAACCTTGGGGTTGAGAGTAGAGCAATTGTCGCAATTGCTCCCAAAAACGATTGGGACAATCGTTCTACACTAATCCAAGAAAGATTGGCAAAATCGTGCTACGCTAAAACCGGGCCCTAGAAACTGAGTTTGAATTCGATTGGCTGATGGTCTGAACCGGCATTGGTTGAAAGTACGCGACGCTCAGTGATGGTGCAGTCGCCTCGCGTTAAAGCGTGATCAATGGGGATTCCAGCCGGCCCTAACCATGCGGGCCAACTGGCGCAGTTGCCCGCACCGCGGCGCGAGTCGCGGAAACCGGCCCTCTCAAGCTCCCAAAACGATCGGGTCCAGGGTGTGGTGTTCAAGTCGCCTACCAAGCACTGGGGTTGGGTTTGCTTCTGAGACCACTCCATGAATTTGCGAAGCTGTTTGTCTCGCACGGTCGCGCGATAGGGTGGAGTTGGCGAAAAGGTGTGCGTGGCGACCAAGTCAACTTGGCGGGTTCCGTCTGGGCTGGTGAGCGTTGCCACAATGGAAGGCATTAATTGTGTCCCAAAGTTACGGACTGCGAAATCCACAGAGTACTTTGTTTCATCGGTGCGGCAAAACACACCTATGCCAGCCCCACCGGAATTTGGGATCACTTCGCATTTCGGATAGTGCTCTTTGATCCACGGTGCACGCTCAAGTAAATCGAGGCGGACCTCGACGATTACCAGCACATCCGGGTTCGACTTGCGGATCACTTCGACAACCGAATCGAATTCTTCGTTAGCTGCGTACACATTCCACGACAGTACGCGCAGCGCGTCGGGCTTGGATGAACTGGCAATGGGAATCAAGTACCAGGGTTGCACCAAAAATATCAAGCAAACCGTTACGAAGCTGCAAACCACTGCCGTTCGGTGATGATTGGTAAACCACAGGATGGGAATCACGACCAGAGTAGCGACTAGCGCGTGAAAGGAAAAATGAACCAGCAGCTCCAGCCACGGGCTCATTCGCGCAAACCCAATGCATACTAGTACAAAGCACAGCCCGCATGACGCAGTAATCGCGATGTGCTGAATCATCAGAGAGATTAGCTGCAGCAGACGCTGGGGGAAACTCAACTTCTGGGGATGGTTCATAAACGGAGTTAATCTATTTCTTTGCAAAAAACTGGGCTATCCGGGAACTGTCCCTGGTGGTCTCACATTGCGATTCGGGACATTTCATTTGCGCCCGACTGTAGATAGACTAGTAGCTCCCTAAAGTGTGCGGACGCTCCGTTTTGCTGCGCTAATGCACATCCTACCCAACCCTATTCCGAGGCGAAAGACATGCTGGTTCTCCGTACAACTCTCGTTGCATCCTTGGCTGCTTTTGTGTGCGTAATCGCAAGCCCACTTTGTGCACAACAAACGGCCAATGAGATTTTTAATGGAAAGGATTTGACCGGCTGGAAAGGCAACACGGAACTGTGGTCGGTCGAAGACGGTTGTATTACAGGTAAAACAACTGCCGAAAAGCCATTGAAATTTAACACGTTCTTAATTTGGGACGCAGGTAAAGTAAGCAATTTTGAGTTGGAATTTGACTACAAGATTGGCAAAGAAGGCAATTCCGGCATTCAGTATCGCAGCAAGGTCATCAATGCAGAGGATTTCATTGTGGGCGGTTATCAAGCCGACATCGATGCGAGCCTGCAATTCGCGGGTATCAATTACGAGGAGCGTGGTCGCGGGATTTTGGCACAGCGCGGTCAACGCGTGACCATCGATAAAGCTGGCGCGAAAAAAGAAGAGTCCATCGGCGACGGCAAGGAACTGGGTAAAGCCATCAAGAGCGAAGACTGGAATCATTACAAGCTGGTCGCTAACGGCAACAAACTCAGTCACATGATTAATGGCAAGCTGATGTCGGAAGTCATTGACGATCAAGAAGGCAAAGCGGCCGCAGAAGGTGTGCTGGCATTCCAGATTCACCAAGGTCCGCCGATGGTCATTCAGTTCAAGAACATCAAGTTGACGGAACTGAAGAAGTAGTAGAGCAATTGTCTCGATTACTCCTGCAAAACGATTGGGACGATTGTTCATCCCGAAGGGCTGGCAGAGACGTGGCCGAGTTGCTCCGCAACTCGGATCCATTGTCTTCGACTTCAAAGTTGACGAATCTGCGGACCAGCAGCGCCCAAAGGTTAAGCGTCTTCGCTGAGTTCTGGGAAGATTTCGCTATTAAGATTCTGGCGGCCGATCAGCGATTTCGTTCGGGCGAGAAAATCAAATTTAAAGTTGGCGACTTGCTGTTCGGTCAGATCGAGGGCTTCTGCTGCCTCTTTATTGCCGAGCCCAACGACGAACAGCAATTCTATACACATGAGCTTGGTCCAGTCGCCGCGTTCTTGCCACTTTTGAATCTGATTGCGGAGCGATTCGATAATGGCTTGCTCTTCGATCTGTCGGCGTTCACCGCTGCGCGCGATGCTGCTTGCGCCGCGGGCGGAAGAGGAAACGATTTGCCAAGGTGAACTTGAGGAATCGGCGGCGGTTTGAGAAATCGCGATCGCGGGACGACGACCTTCGCGGCGAAGGACGTCGGTCAATTTGTAGGCACAGATCGAAAACAGATAGCCTTCTAGTGGACGACGGCGATCATAATTTGGCAGGCTATTCAGAAATCCGATGAAGGTTTCTTGAACGATGTCTTCACTCGAGCTGCGATTGCGAATGCGGCTTTCAACGAAGGCGAGCAAACGGCCTTCATATCGAGCGATCAAGTCTTCCCACGCTTGGTTATCCCCTTGGCTGATTCGCTCGATAAGAAGTTGGTCTGCATCGCTAGCTTCGCTCATCGACGGCTCTTACTCTCAATGACGATGGTTCGTTCACCCCCACCTAGTGTCTCGATTCGAAGCTCCTTGTGCAAGTCGGGGAATTGAACTTCGTAAGGCAAACTTGTTCCACTGATGTGGGTCTCAACGACGGGACCTACCTGACGGGAGCGGACTGTAAAAAGGAGGGCTGCCAGGACAAAGAAAGCTGGAATCATCACAAGCACCAAGAATCCTAGGACTTTGAGGGCTGTCCAAGACCGCGAGCGACGGACCGCAACGGCTGGCTCAGTAGCATGTTGATTAACCAACGGTAACGGGCTCGCACCGTGACGTCGCAGCACCATGTGAGTTAGGGACACGAGAGCCAGTACTGATACCAATCCTAAACCGATCGGGGCGAGTCGCGTTCGCTGCGCGGCTTCTGTATGCCACTTGGTAAACAGTTCGCGTTGCTCGGGAGTCACACGGACAGTGACCCATTTCTGGAACATCGAACCTTGGCTGGTTGTAAGTTCACATACATATCCCGACGGATCATCAATCAAGTTCCTGCGAATGAATGCAGCATCAATGGGCATCTTGGAAGAGGCACCAAGTTGGTTCACAACCTCCTGATCGATATAGTTGCGAACTGCGGCAATCAAGGGTTCGTCCAGCGCTTCGTCCGCGTCTCGTGCATCCGTAGTTGGCAGAGAACCGACATAGAGACGGTGCTGGGGCGAAGTGTAGTCCGGCGAGGCTCCAACCCACGCAGGTCGATCGGCTGGCAGCATCGGTCGCACGCCTGGTTCCACGGACAGCGTCCGCACGCTCTCCGGATCGGCCTTGGGGAGAGCGCTGACGATTGATGCTGTGAGAGGTTCATCGTTTGGAATCAGCTTGCCAATCTCAGTTTCACTGCTGACTTCCGATGGAGCAACGGGAACGTCAGGGATTTGTGCTGCGGTTTCAGCAGGAGTAGGCGCAACAACGAGTGTGCTAGCATTCTCTGTTGTTGCTTCAGGTGCAATTGTCGGAGTAGCAGGGGCCGGGGGTCCTAGCGTTTTCGGCGGAGTTGGCGGCTCGCCTGGATCAGCCGGAGCGATCACGATCTCGGGCGCATCCTGCGCGATCACGATGTGGATGTTGACCGGTGACAAGACAGATGTAAATGCAAGTAACGCGATCCAGCCCAACCAGTTGTGACGTGGTGGATGTTGTGGTTGCTCGTTCATATCCATTGCTCCTTGGAGCTTCGAAACGCGATGGGACTAGCCGGGCAGTTAAACTTCAAGCGGCGCTGGTTTGCGGTACGTGTAGACGTTCGTCCGAGTTGATCCAAGGGCTGGACAGCTGAATCGCAATCGACGTACCTGCGGCCATGATGGCGATCCAAGGTTGTGGGAAGGGAATGATCAAGTGCATAGCGCTAGCAACCAAGACGCTCCAGATCACCGCCCAAAAACTGAAGCGTGAACGGCGGAGCGGATCGACTTGTTTCCACCATTGAATCGAACCCATTAGCAGCGGGAAGTAAGCCAGGAAGGCAGGCAAGAGCGGCTCGCGGTTAGCTCCAAAGAAGCCATGCCAACGAGTTACAGGCAATTCCCCCATTCGCTCTTGCGCGATCTGATCCCAGGGGACCATCAAGTAATTGCTGAGCAGGTAAGCGACGAAGCCGATTGCAAAGCCGCTGGTCAGTTGCACGAAGCTGCGAATGGCCCAGTCGCCTTCGTCCCGCTGCCAACGTTTGCCAAGTCCAATTGCGACCCAGGCCGTCATCAACGACACTATCGCAACCCAGATCATTCCCATAATCAGCGGTTGAACTTGGCGGCCTGATCCGATTTGAAAGAGCACGGCCAAGGCACTGAAAACACTGATGACTGCGGTCGAGCCCAACCAACTGCCGGTCACTTCGCTCCACACACCACCACGTTTAACTTGAGCCAACTGACGGCGTTTGGCAACCCGCCATTGTTTAATGCTCAACGGACGATTCGCGGCAACGGGTCGAGGTTGGACGGGAGCGACAACGGGCTGAACACGAGGCTGAACCGGCTGAGGCCGATATTGTTGAGCGATGGGTGCAGACTGGGTCGCAACGTAAGGACGGTTTGGTGTAGGCCCAGTCGGACCTTTGGCAAGCCACCAAATCGCATAGTAGGGAACATAGAACGTTAAGCCCATGATCAGCACGCTGAGTAGCCAACCCGCATTCAGTACACAGGTCATGATGATCAGGCCCAGCAAAACGAAACGCACTACTGGCGTAAGATTCAATTCGTTCC
>JAYVHC010000553.1:0-2676 GCA_043771575.1 Planctomycetia bacterium | reverse complement strand
CTCGGAGCGACGTCAAGGGTTTTCATTGGAAGACACTGGCGTATTATCTGGCATCGCCTTTGACTCTTTGGGGCAGGCTCAGGCATGCATGGGCATCGCGGCCGGAGACGTCGACCAAAACGGTGAGTTAGACCTATTGGTTTCAAATTTCTTTGATGAAGCCAATACGCTATATCTACAGCACGGTGGAACGTTTTCTGATGAAACGTTAAAGACAGGCTTGGCGGGCCCCAGCCGACCGATGCTTGGCTTTGGTACTCAGTTTCTAGACGTTGATTTAGATGGCGATCTGGATTTGGCTGTTTTGAATGGTCACATCGATGATCATTCGCACGTTGGTGTCGCGGAAAAAATGCGCCCGCAACTATTCCAAAACACTGGGGGCGTCCGCTTCAAGGAAATTCGCAGCAACAATTCTGGAGATTTTTTCGAGTTGCCCGGATTAGGACGAGGGTTAGCCACCGCAGATATTAACGGTGATGGGATGCTTGATTTGTTGTGCACTGATCTGGAGGCGCCACTTGCCATCCTTCAGAACCAGACGAAGCCGCAGGGAGATTACTTGGTGGTGCACTTGATTGGCGTTAAGTCGGACCGAAACGCATTCTTTACCGAGGTTTCGCTATCGAAAGACGAGTTCAAAGTTAACCAGCAACTCACCGCAGGAAGCGGCTACATTGTGAGCAATCAACGCTGCCTCCATTTCGCGATCCCCAAAGGCAAGTCCTATGTCAATATCGAAGTCCGTTGGCCAAGCGGACAAGTCGATCAAATCCAGAACGTAGAGGTTAATCGCGATGTCTTGATCGTCGAAGGGCAGTATTTGAAATAATTCGCATGTGAGGAAATAACATCGCCCTGCGAAGGACTATGGTAATCCAACCAGGGCGACGCGAATGTCACTTGCAAACCACCTTGACTACTTTGACTTAAGATCGATGTCATAAGTGTTGGGTTTAGCTTCAACAGTGAATGTCAAACCGGACTTCGCCAAATCTCCATACTTGTCTGGCACATCGTTCCATTGCTTGGGTGCCTTGTCTGTGTTCCCTTTTGGGGGACCAGCGTAGCCTTTTCCGTAAGCTGCAGAGATTGCCTCTGGGGTCTGTTCAACAGCCTCGGGTGGTTTGTCACCGTAGGGGCTCTCTTCCGCTCCCCTTTGATACTTCGTAACGGTGATCTTGTACGACCCTGGAACCGCGCCGTCTCCCTGCTTATAGGTGCTCATCTTGTATTTGCCTTGAGCGTCAGTCGTCGTTGCAGCCGATTTATTGTTGCCCGCGTCTGAGATAAACGTCACAATCGCACCTGGAAGCGGCTTACCATCAAGATTAACAACGCCTGAAACGGGAAAGGTTTTGGGAAGCCCATCCCCACAGCCGCATACCATTGACGTCAAAGCGATCAGAAGGAAATATTTGGTGAAATGGATCTTGTCCACGTTCGAATTCCTCAATTTTTAAGGGTTAAAAAGTGAGACTCCGAATGGAGCCTCACTATCTGACATTGCGTTAGGAAAAACTGGCATCACTCTCCGGGATTGCCAACTTCGCCTCCCGCCTTGGTTCCCAATGCGCCCCAAATTCCATATGGACTGAACCCTACTGCGTTCTGAGCGGAAACTGTTAAGTTACCGGAATCGATGCTATCACTGTAGAAGGTTACAGAGCCATCAGCTCGGGCAGCATTAACGCCACCGGTGTGAAGACTCGTTGGTGGCAAAATTGCGGGTGCGCCGTCGCCCCAAGCAATAGCGTCACTACACGAAGGACTATTCGGAGGCAAAATCGTGTTGAATGCGACATAGATTGGGTGACCATCATGCCAGAATTTACCACCGTTGCCTTGATGGCGGAGCCCAACCCCAAGGTAAAGACCATTCATGCTGGTCTTGCAAAGAAGTGGATTGTTGTACACGCCTGGAACC
Organism: Planctomycetia bacterium; assembly: GCA_043771575.1. GTDB lineage: Bacteria > Planctomycetota > Planctomycetia > Pirellulales > Pirellulaceae > Aureliella. Next base: position 749 of record JAYVHC010000553.1, on the reverse strand, counting down.
ATAGCTACGGTCTCGCGGTGAAGCACTTGCGTTGCCGTAGTGGTTGCAGGATTACCTACATCACTGGGGTAAGGCTGCCGAGCAACAAGTCGCTCGCTATACATAAGTGTATTGCTCGTGCCGTCGGTGATGTTTCCATGAGAGGCGTGTGTGCGGTACGCGAATATACCGCTAAGCTTGCCACCTTGCGTAATGCTTGTACTGCCCCATTGAGTCCAACCCATGGATGTACCGTCGCCACCCAAACACATCGAGTAGGTATTACTGCGTACTGATTCTGTGATACCTGGGTCCGAAGGGCATTTCATGAAGCTGGGTGAAGTATTCCAACCTGCTTTGGCTCCGCCTGGCCAAGTTCCCCAACCTTCTGGTCCGCCAGGGTTGATGTTGTTGGCTCTGTCGCCGCTTTCGATCAACGCGAACTGGTTTCCACCTTCAATGAACGGAAGGATGGAGATGAATCCGCTCTTGCGAAATCGGTTACCCGAATCACCACGGCTACCATCCCAATCCGTTCCGCCTTGACGGTAGGGAAACTTCTTGAACGCTCCCTCGTAATTGTGGGCTGCAAGTGAAATCTGTTTAAGATTGTTCGAGCACTGCATCCGACGCGCTGCTTCACGAGCAGCCTGTACCGCAGGTAGCAACAATCCTACCAGAATTCCAATAATTGCAATTACCACCAACAGTTCCACCAAGGTGAAACCATGTCTACTAAAAAACCTTTGCCTCATAGTAATGCTCCAAAA
>JAYVHC010000552.1:0-8122 GCA_043771575.1 Planctomycetia bacterium | reverse complement strand
CTATCATTAAAGGGTAAGAGCTGGATTGTGTGAAATCTGTTTTGGTGGTACCGCAACCACATTTCTAAAGTCTGTCGTAGAATAGCACTTTGGACTTTGTGGCTGAGCGGTTTGCGACTCTTCGATAGTAAGCTAAGCTCGAAGCGCAAGCAAGACTAGCGATCGATCAATCCGCCGCGAGTGGTTGGCCGAAGGGCTGGGCGGCATGTGCCGAATCGGAGAGCAACCGGTGTTGTTTATTAACCTCTCAGCCTCCTACGAGGAGCAGCTCAAACATGCCCTGGAAGCCCTTCGCAGTCTCAATTTATCCTGCCGGGATCTAACCCTTTCAACATCGCTTAAGCGGTTGCTCGCGTGAAACCATCCATTTTTGCATCGGCAGAGGGCGCGACCGGCTATCCGTTTGATCGCTGCTGGTCAGTATCTGCTGCGGCACAATTAGCTTGTGTGCTGGAGGCCTGCGCGCCCAAAATGGGCAATGTGCATCCCGGTGCCGCTTTTGCAGATATGCACTTCGGTGACTTTTTGGAGAGCGCTGTTGCAATCGAACCCGTGTTTGCCAAGGTCGAGGAGTTGTCAGTCGGGGAGCTGGTGTTGGAGAGTGTGCGAGCGACCCGCGCCAAAGTTGGCATGAATACGAATCTCGGCACGCTACTGCTGTTCGCGCCCTTGGCAAAAGCGAGCAATTTAGGGATGTCGCTTGCAGAATTGCAGTCCGCGACTCAGGCGGTCCTGGGCGGCTTGAATCTCCAGGATTCAAAGGCAATTTACGAAGCGATTCGGATTGCCAAGCCGGGTGGGCTGGGTGTAGTAGCGCAGCATGATGTGCGTGCCGTGGCACCTGCGGACTTGATTGGCGCGATGGGCCAGGCGGCGGCAACGGACGCTGTGGCGAGGCAGTATGCCAATGGTTTCGCAGATTTGTTCGAGCGCTTGGTACGGTGGTTCGATGCAGCGATTCGTTCGGGTCTCGATGTGTTTGCCGCCGCGAGTGAAGTTCAAGTTCGCTGGCTGGCGGAAGAGTTGGACGGATTGATTGTGCGCAAGTGTGGCACAACAGTTGCCACCGAGGTACAGTTATGGGCGCGCCGCATTGTTCAAGCTGAGCATCCAGACCAGCGGAGGCAGCTGATTTTCGACCTGGACCTGCACCTCCGTGGTGACGGCCATCGACGCAATCCAGGTACAACAGCTGACTTGATTGCGGCCATGCTGTTCGTGAAATTACTGTGTCCTGTGTGACATTAGCGAGAAACTAGAACCATGGAAACAAAGGCAACTTATCGAGTCCTACTGCAAAAAGAACAGCTGGTGTTCAGCGCGGCTCATTTCATCACGTTCGCGGGCGACATTTGTGAGTGCTTGCATGGACACAACTATGGGGTCAAAGCGGAAGTTGTAGGTGCCTTAGATGAGAATCAATATGTCGTCGACTTCATCGCGTTTCGCGACAACCTGGCGGCGATTGTGAAGCGGTTGGACCATCATGTGATCCTGCCGACGCAGCACGAATTGATCCGGGTGGAGCCGGGAGAGAAGGAAGTAGTCGTGACGTTTGGTGCAAAACGCTGGATTTTTCCGCGTGAGGATTGCCTGCTTTTGCCTATTGTGAATACGACAGCGGAAAAGTTGGCTTGGTGGATTGCGCAGGAGTTACGGTTAGCGCTACGCCCAACGGTCGGCGACCGATTGGAAACACTGGAAGTGGCAGTCGATGAAAATCACGGCCAGTGGGGTATTTGCAAAATTGACTGGTAAATTCGTTACAGAACGTACCGCTTTCTTGTCCGCTGCGGCTGCGGGTACACTTCCGGTTGATAGTTGTGGCTGATTTCGCCGATTGAATTCATTGAATCGTTGGACGATTCGACGCTTTGCCGTTCAAGCCGAGCCCAGTCCTGACGTGCTGATGTGAATCATGGCGACACAATCGAACTACATAATTTCTGACGGTGTACGCAAAGCGGCCATTCTTCTAATGAGCCTCGAAGAGGACGATGCGGCGGCGCTGCTAAGTAAGTTGCCTCGTCGTAATGTGGAACAGGTGTCGTTGGCGATCGCTCAACTCGACACGATCTCCGGTGTCGAGCAAGAAGGCATTATTGGCGAGTTCCTGGCGAGTCGTCCGAGTGCGTTGGGCCCGAATACTGGTGGCTTGGATCGCGCGAAGTCGCTGGTTAAGAAAGCGCTCGGCAAAGATGCGACCGACATGCTGAATGTGTTGCAGCAGACACTAGAAGCCCTGCCGTTCGGATTCTTGCATAAAGTTGACCCACAGAACATTCTGTCCTTCTTAATCGAAGAGCATCCACAAACCATTGCGATGGTACTCAGCCACGTACCGGCTCCGATTTCGGCGGCAGTGCTAGGTGGACTTCCGGCCCCGCGCCAGCTAGCCGTAATTCAGCGTATTGCAGAGATGGGACAAACCAGCCCGGAAGCGATCGACGAAGTTGAAAATGGCTTGTCGAATCGGATGGCTTTGTTCATGACTCAGTCCTACCAGAAGGCTGGCGGTATTCCTGCGGTTGCTGAAATGTTGAATGTGTCCGATCGCGCGACCGAACGCGCCATTCTGGATGGCCTGTCTCGTGAACGACCGGAACTGGTCGAAGACATTCGCCGCCTGATGTTCACTTTCGAAGACGTCGTGAAGCTTGGCGACAAGGATATTCAACAACTACTGAAGAATGTCGAAACCAGCCAATGGGCGATGGCTCTGAAAGGGGCCAGCCAGGCACTTCAGGAAAAGATCTTGAAAAACATGTCGCAGCGCGCCTCCGAAATGCTGAAGGAAGAAATGGAGTTTCTCGGTAAAGTGAAGCTGAGCGAGGTCGAAGCGGTACAGCAAAAAGTTGTCGACGTGATTCGTACACTGGAAGAATCTGGCCAATTGGCGCGTCCCTCCAGCGATGCTGCAGAAGAGTTTGTGGCTTAGCGTTAATGCCTGGTCTCGAGGACAGTGGTTGAGCCGCTGGCATTAGCCACGGGTCTCGAAGTTGTGGTCGTCTGCTGCGAAACCCGCGGCTAACGCCGACGGCTCACTAAAACGAAAGCCTCTTACAGCACTCGCTGCCCAGTCTCTGTGACGGACAACTGTCTTGGCACTGCAATCTTGATCATAATGTGGGGGCTTCGAGCTCGTATTCGCTCGGTATACTGGGGCATTCACCTTCCCACCTGCATTAGGACTCAACATGAAACTTGCATCGCTCTCGCTCTGCCTCGGCGTCCTATTGGGTTTGTCAATTTTTTCTCAAGCGGATGACGCGCGCCTGCAACCTCCCAAGGACTTGAATGGCTACTTCCCTTTTAATCCGCCAGGTTCCGTAAGCGAATGGGAGGTGCGCAAGGAGTATGTACGGCGCCAGATTCTGGTTGCTGAGGGGCTTTGGCCAATGCCGACAAAAACTCCGCTGAATGCGGTGGTGCATGGCAAGCTTGAACGAGACGAATACACCGTCGAGAAAGTCTATTTCGAGAGCGCTCCAGGCTTTTTCGTAACAGGCAATCTCTACCGCCCAAAGAACGTCACGGGCAAAGTTCCTGGTGTGATGTTCGCGCACGGTCACTGGCCAGACGCTCGACTCTCGCTGGGGACCGAAGAAAGCCTACTCAAAGAGATTGCGTCAGGAGCAGAACGGTTCACCAATGGTGGCCGCAGCATATTTCAATCGCTGTGTGTTCAGCTCGCACGTATGGGTTGCGTGGTCTGGCAATGGGACATGCTTAGTGACTCGGATTCAATTCAAATGTCTCGGCAAGTAGTACATGGATTTGCCAAGCAACGACCGGAGATGAACAAGACTGAGAACTGGGGTTTGTATAGCCCGCAAGCAGAAACACATTTGCAGAGCATTATGGGACTGCAAACTTGGAATGCAGTCCGAGGACTCGATTTCTTGCTCAGTTTACCTGAGGTCGATCCACAGCGAACTGCGATCACGGGTGCCAGTGGAGGAGGCACGCAAACGATGCTTCTCGCGGCGATCGACGAACGCATCAAACTTTCGTTCCCGTGTGTCATGGTGAGTACGGCTATGCAAGGTGGTTGCACGTGCGAAAACGCCTCGTTGCTGCGCGTGAATACTGGCAATATCGAATTCGCAGCCCTCTTCGCCCCCAAGCCTCAAGGCATGAATACGGCTGATGACTGGACGAAGGAACTCGCAACCAAGGGCTTTCCAGATCTACAGACGCTCTATAGTACCTATGGAGCCAAAGATAACGTCATGCTGTTGCGCGGTGAGCATTTTCCTCACAACTATAACGCCGTCACTCGCTCAGCGTTCTACACTTTTTTGAACAAACATTTCAAGCTCGGTCAGCCTGCGCCGGTCATCGAGCGTGATTTCGATCCGCTAACACGTGAGCAACTGACGGTCTGGGATGCGCAGCATCCCGCCCCCAAAGCTGCCGACCCCGACTTTGAACGTCAACTCCTTAAGTGGTTTACGGACGATGCCGAAAAACAGCTTCGCTTGAGTGCCACGACAGTGGATGGTTTGCAGCAAGGCATCGGTTCTGCTGTCGAAGTGCTCATCGGCCGCACTTACGCCGACGCCGGTGATTCCGACTGGGAACTGGGTGACAAGCAAGACCGCGGCAGCTACGTCGAAATGTTCGGAAAACTGGTGAACAAGAAATACAAGGAAGAACTGCAAGTCGTTTGGCTGTATCCCAAACAATGGAATGGAAAGGCTGTCATTTGGCTGGGCGACAATGGCAAAGACTCGCTGCGTAACCCAGATGGTAGTCTTACGCCCGCCGTTCAGAAACTTGTTCAGGAAGGGGCCACCGTTCTTGGCGCGGACTTATTTATGCAAGGTGGTGAACCGGTCAAGCAAACGCGAATCGTGGCCAACCCGCGAGAGTTTGCAGGCTACACTTTCGGTTACAATCACGCGCTCTTTGCGCAACGAACGCATGATGTACTGACCATGGTACGATTCCTGCGTAATGCCAATATAGGCTCCCACCCGCATCCAAAGATCGTGGCAGTTGCTGGTTGGGGGCGTAGCGGCCCCGTCGTAGCTGCCGCACGCGCTCTCGCGGGAGTCAATATCGATCGCGCGGTGGTGGAGTCGAAAGGTTTCCGTTTTGGGAAGCTCCTCGACTATCGCGGCGAGATGTTTCTACCAGGCGGCGCAAAGTATCTCGACCTGCCTGGGCTACTCGCACTAAGTGCTCCGAATCCGTTGTGGGTATCGGGCGAGGGGAAAGAACCCGAGATTGTTACCGCTGTCTATGCTGCAGCGGCCAAATCCAAGGAACTCACTGCGGTGACGGATGAAACCAGCGAGCAAAATACTTCCGCCGTTGCTTGGCTGCTCCAATAGCCGCCAGCCGGATGACCCGAGTTTTTTGCATTTCCATCCGAGGCAAGACAATGAGGTTGCAGTTATCGACTAAAATAAAAGTACGTGTATTGATTGCGTCGGATTCGAAAAAGTACCTGCTCGATGATTGATAATTTACCCCGTGCTAATGGGCCACTTGAGAGTTGGCAGCGGCTGTCAATGTTGCTGACGACGCGCGATGTGGGCACGGGATTGCACAGAATTTTTCCGATCGATGCCATTCCGGTGAGTGTGCTTGATGCACTGATTTCAGAATCGGTAGCAGGTTCATCCGAGCAGCACGCAGCGGGTCGGCTGTTGCACGACAAACTGAGCGGTCTGCTAGGGCAGTTGTCGATCTTTGAACAGGTCAGTCATTGTCCGGTGGTGGCCATCACAGGCTTACTCAATGCGGGCAAAAGCTCGTTGCTGGCGACGTACCTCAGCGAGGCGGGGCGAGCGCGAGTACTGCGCGGCGTTGGGAATCAACAGGGCACGCATCGATTTGTCATCTGGATGCCGCAAGTCTGGTGGAGCCAGCCGGAATTGTTGAGCACGCTGATTAGTTTTCTCACCAGTGTGTTCGGCCATCCACCCGAACAATTGTCCGACGATATCAATTTGGCTCAACAGCAGTACAACGGTCAAGTATTCACAAGTTCCTTGTTGGCGGGCGTTGAGCGGCCAGAGCTCGCCGCAGCAAGGGACCCGGTTGCCGTAGACCCGATTGCCGTGCCATTGATCGCCCGCGACTCAGGGCTCGATCGGCTAAAGCTTGGGTTGGTCGACTGCCCGGATATCCAGACCGGTTTCTTAGACAATCCGACGTCGGATTTGCGCGGTGGTGAGCTGGCCGCGTCGCGACGAAGTCAGTTGAGCAAGATTGGGCGTTTGTGTTCCGCGTTCGTCATCGTGAGCAAGTTGAGTAGCTTGCACGATGAGGGGTTGTTGCAGCTGTTAACCACGCTGCGAGATGCGATGCCTGGCGTCCCGCGTATTTTGGCGATCAACAAAGTAAAGGCTCGCTATTCACCCGAAACGGTTTATTCCGAAGCTCGCAATTTGATAGATCGCTTTGGGATTGCAAGCGTTTTTGGGGCGTATGATTACCGCAGCGCATTAACGAATGAACGTTCTCCGCCAGCACCGGCAGGATTGATTAGCTCGCCTGAACAGCCGCAACCGATATTTTGGGATTTATCGAGTCAGGTTGAAGTCAGCCCGCGCCAGCCGCTAGCTGAACGGGATTACCTGTACCATCTGTCAACCCGATTGGAAGCAGGAAGTTTAGCCCGCGAAAGTCATCGTAGCTTGTCGTTGCAGTTACAAGCCGCTGCATCGCAGTCGCTTGAGTGGCTGGCGAGCAACGAGGCGCTGCGCAAGAGACAACTGACAGCAGCTTGGAAAGCGATCGCTGCAGCCTGCTACGATTTCATGGTTGAACGCAATTCGGACGGCCAGGCAACCGGCTTGCGATTGCAGGCCTCACCGGCCATCGTGTCGCAACTGGCTGATAGTTTGCAGCGCACGGCACCGGTGTGGATGCGATTTAGTATGACCATCGACCGTACCGCACGGCAGTTTCAGCAAGCCGTATCGAACAGCACATCGCGATTTAAGATTCTGCACACCGCGTCCAACTCCGTGATGCAATTCGCAAAGAGTTTTCGACGTGGCGAAGGTGCTCAGGTCGTCACCCCGCAGAGGTTGGCCGAGTCGATTCGCAATCATGACTTTCATGATGTGATCAGTCGCATCTCGGACGAAGACTTGGTCGACAGTTGCGAAGCGGCGATGAAGCGCTTTGTGGCTGAGGACAAGTCGCTGTTCGACCCGAAAGAACTGGACGATTGGAGCAAGCAGATTTGGGAGAACATGCCGCTCAAGCAGAAGTTGTGGAAAGGGACGCAGCCGTTAGCTCTATTGATGGGGCCGCTCTTGGCTGCGGTGCTGGTCCCCATTGACGGTGGCGGAACAGCGGTGCTGGTGTTTGCATCGGCAAAAGAGTTGTTGGCTGCGGCAGGGATCGCGGCGCTGCTGAGCCCGACACTTGGCGGCCATGAGGCACTGAAAATTGTACATCGCGAAACGCCTTGGCGACAATTGAGCGACTTGTTTGCGATCGTGTGCGACAGCCTGGGTGTGCCGAGGCCTGCCGCAGATCAACTGCCGCGATCCAACTGCGCAGGCGAAATGCGTGCGTTGCTCGCCTGCAGTCTTCCGGAAAAACTGGGCGCTGGCAAAGTAGCGGCCATCGCTCATTGGAAATCGTCCGACGACTTTCTGCGTACCCTCCGCATGGCTATTCAAAACTGTTGCTGATTTGATGAGAATGAAATCTTAACTATGGCAGTAAACAATTGCCTTTTCCCTGAACGGCTGGTTGAAGCGACGCGGAGCGTATTCGGCGATCGACCATTGACGCACGCCGTTAGCGAAGCTTGCTCACGATATGACAAAGATGTTCGCAATATTCAAAACGGACGTGGCATCAACGCGCTGACGCTTGCGATCGTGGGGGCGAAAGGACAGGGTAAAACGTGGGTTGCGCGGCAGTTGGTTCGTGAACCGCACATTCGGAACCTTCTGCGCAGCGGTGACTTGAATCAAGATGCCACGACACGTTTGGTTTGGATCGGCCCGCATGCGCCGGACGGCTTGGATGCTGCCAGCGAGATTTTCTATCCATGTCCTTCGAATCAAATGGCGGAGATTGGACAACCCTACGTGGTGCTGGATACCCCGGGGGTAACAGATACGAATCACCGGGCCGCTGAGATCGC
>JAYVHC010000551.1:0-4058 GCA_043771575.1 Planctomycetia bacterium | reverse complement strand
CTGCGCGTCGATTTGACCGAATCGCGTGGTTTGAACTAGCATTTGTCTACTCCCGAGAAGGATTGAGTGAAAATCGACCGTTCCTCCCCGTCAGTATCGGCTTAATCGGACTTACCAATGCAGTCCGATTGGACACCTCGGCATTTTTGGCGAGACAATTTGCCTAACACGGATTGCAAGTAGCCCGCTTAGCGAGGAAAATGGCGTTCAAATCAGAAGTGGCTAGCAAGATTTACTTTTGCCAGCTTTGACTGACGGGACCGTAGCTCAGCGGTTAGAGCAGGGGACTTAAGCGAGATTACCTAAACATCCTTGAATGGTAATCTCAAATGGGTTGCTGCCATCTTCCAATGGAGGGTGATAGTAGAATCTGTCAAACTCGGGGAAAGCTAAAACGATCACTCGTAAAGCCAATCCCGAGCCAAGCCGCCGCAAACAAGCTCAATGGCTCGTTTGTAGCAGAAGGTGTAGAGACCAGACGGCAGACACGTAAAGTGAAGGTATGGTCCAGACCACAAACTCGAAAGAGGCAGTGAAAACTGTAGTGGTAAGCATAATCCCTTGGTTGCAGGTTCGAATCCTGCCGGTCCTATTTCGTTTTCGATTCTCAGGTGCGCGATTGATCCGGCCACTGACGCCATGAAGCAGCAACTGGAACAGTCGCTTCTCGATGTGTGGCCAGCTCAATCTTGGTCGCAAACCCGACTGCTGGTCGCCGTAAGCGGCGGAGCCGACAGCGTGGCTTTGCTGCGCGCGATCGCCAATTTGACCCCTCGACGCGAGTTGATCAATGTGGCCCACTTCAATCACCAGTGGCGAGGCCCCGAAAGTGACGGCGATGAACAGTTTGTTCGCGAGCTATGTAGCCAGTTGTCGCTACCGCTAAGTTCTGTTCGGGCCAACCAGTTTAATGAAATTGTCGCTCAGCGAACGGAACAAGCAGCCCGCGACGCACGCTATGCTTTCTTGTCCGAGACGGCTTACACAGTGGGCGCCCGTTACGTTGTCACTGCTCACACGGCCAGCGATCGCGTGGAAACGATGCTGCACAACTTGTGTCGGGGAACCGGTATGGCCGGAGTGACGGCGCCAACACGCTTTCGCAACTTGGATGAAGATCTGGTGCTCGCGCGCCCCCTGCTGAGATGCACTCGCTCGCAAGTGGTTGATTATCTTACTGCCATCGGCCAGGACTATCGCAACGATGCCAGCAATGAAAACATCGCATACAAACGCAACTTCATCCGACACAAGCTACTGCCGCTAATGCAAGCCGCGTATGGCAATCAGATGGATAAGCACTTGCTCGATTTTTCCGAAATCGCCGAAGAAGCAACTCAAGCGTTACGCTTCTACGCTCGGGGTTGGCTCGAAGCGTTTCGCACGAATGAAACTGCTGAAAGGGAATTAGTATTCCCAAGTGCCGCGCTTCGAGATACGCCTTGGCCGGTGGTTCAGATGGCGCTGGAGTCGTGCTGGAAGCAAAATCAGTGGCCCCTCCAAGCGATGACCCGTGCACACTGGCTTCAGCTATATGATCTCGCACTAGAGAGCGAATCGTCACAGCTCTGGCAAACGAAAATGAACCTGCCGGGCAACCTGAGAGTTTCGGCGAAGGACGGCTGGTTAAAAATCGCCTGAAACTCCTTCAAACTCGACCGCGTCGACCCAAATAGCGCGTCGTACAAATCTGATTTTGAGTTTCAGGGTAGTGTAGAACGATTGTCCCAATCGTTTTTGCGAGCAATCGGGACAAATGCTCTACTCTCAGCCACTCAAGACCGCTGGAGTACCGTCTGCCAGTGTGTAGACATGGTTTGTTGTCATACAATTACTGCTGGATGGTGAAGTCAGGTGTTTTCCATTGGTTTGCGAGAGTTCCCTCAACAGGCAAAACGGCATGATCGAAGTGGTCGACTTTCGAAAGGAATATGCTTCGGTCGTCGCGGCAGATGGCATTTCGTTTACACTCCCCGCAGGCACCATCGGGGCTCTCATTGGCCCGAACGGTGCTGGCAAAACAACTACCATGCGTGCGCTGTGCGGTATCTTGCGACCGACTTCTGGAAAATTGACCGTGGCAGGCTTCGATGTGCAACAAGAACCACTGAAAGTCAAACAACGTATAGCGTATGTGCCCGATGACCCGCCACTATTTGAGACACTGACCGTTTGGGAGCATTTGCAATTCATCGCGACTGCGTATGCCATTGGAGATTTTAAGTCGGCGGCTGAATCTCTGTTGAAGCAGTTGAACTTAGACAGTAAACGAGATGCTCAAGCCAGCGAACTTTCGCGCGGCATGCGTCAGAAAGTTGCGATTGCCTGCGCCTATTTGCACTCACCCCAAGTCTTGTTCTTCGATGAACCACTGACCGGCTTGGATCCAGCCGCTATTCGATTACTCAAGCGAACGATGGTCGAACGCGTGGAACAAGGTGCAACGGTCTTGGTGAGCAGCCATCTACTCGCGCTGGTCGAAGACATATGCGGGCACTTGGTGATCCTGCGGCAAGGCAAGTGTCTGTTTTCTGGTTCCTTGGCGGAGGCTCGGGATAATTTCGGAGTAACAAGCTCTTTGGAGGAAGTCTTCTTCCGCGTCACGGGTGAGTCCGAACAGTGATGCACGCAGCGCTTTGGAAACTGTTGTGGTTCGATATTCGCGGTTCGTTTCGCGGTCTGCTTCAAGTTCGACGCAGTTGGCGGAAGCTACTCTTACTGGTATTCATGCTCGTATTCGTCGGCTTGTTCGTCGCTTCGCAGGCGTACAGCGGATCGCAGGGTAACTTAGCCGAAAGCGGCGCGGGCGGTCGCTTTGGCAGCGCCATGCCATTTTGGGCAGGGTTGTATTTAATTACAACTTGGTTGACGTCTTCCGCCGACCGCGGGTTAGTAATGCGACCTGCCGAGATCCATTTTATCGTGGCCGGTCCTTTTCCCAATCGCGACATCATCACACTGCACCTAGTCCGACTTGCCTATCGTGCCGCCATCAGTGCCATCGTGCTGGCTTTGTTTGGCATGGCATTCATGCGCAGTTTTCCATCTGCGTTGATCGGACTGTGGCTGCTCATTTCAGTATCGCTGTTAGTGGGGATGGTCGTTTCCCTTTCTTCGCGTCGCGTCCACGGCGCTGCTATTCATCGACTTCGCCGAGTTGGAACGGTCCTCGCGCTAGGAATTCTGGTGACGATGATCATGCAGTCGATGCAATTGATTCGTAGCCGCGAAGCAGCGGTAACTGTACCGATGATTGCAGCTGCGGCTTTACAGACTTCGATGGGGCAGGTCGTTTTGCCGCCGCTGGCTTGGTTGTTTGCTCCTTTGACCAACCATGAATTCTGGCCAACGACCGCGATGATGTTGCCCGCCAGGATCTTGGTCATCTCTGTGCTGGTGTCATTGGTTTACTTGCTCGGAGGAGATTACTTGGAAGCGAGCACCGCGAGAACTGATCTATCGGTGGCACGTCGTCAAAGCTCGCTGCGGAGCGGAATCAGTGGTAGCAGCGGATGGACGCGCCGTTTGGTGTTGCCTCAGTTTGCGCGCCTGTTCGGAATCGGCCCTATCGCTTGGATGCAAATGGTGCACTCGCTTCGCATTCTGCCACGCTTCCTTGTTTTTACGGTAGGCATTGTCAGCGTCGTGATCGTGATTCCGATGACCGTCGACAAGCAGCAATTGCAAGGCTGGAGCGGTGTGTTGTGGATGTTCGGACTGAACTCCTACGCGGACTTTTTGTTGCTTTTGCAATTGCCGGTCGGTTTTCTCGGCCCACCAGCTCAACGCGCCCTGCTGAAATCTTTGCCCATCGCCAACTGGGCAATCGTCGTCGGTCAACTAGCGGGCCCCTGCATTCCGTTAGCTTTAATGCACCTACTCGTATTGGTACTATTTCTATTCTTGCTGCCCGGATCCTCCTCTGCAGTGTTACAAACGTCGCTCGCCTTAATTCCAGTCGGCTGGGTACTCACTGCAAACATTAACTTGCTGGGAGCGTGGAACATCATCAAACCGCGGGCTTTGCAGCAACGTGACGCATTGGCGGCCGGACGCGC
>JAYVHC010000550.1:0-4045 GCA_043771575.1 Planctomycetia bacterium | reverse complement strand
CAAAGCTTGATGCCGAGCCCGTCGCGCACACAAAACATCTTCGTTTCGACTCCCTGATTGTCCCAAATGATGGAACCGTCCGTGAGAACGCCATCCACGTCAGAAAGGATGCAGCGAATGGATCTTGCGATTTCAATGTCTTTGCTTGCCAAGATATTCTGCAATCATGAAAACGAGGGTTAGGAAGACTTCGGACGACGCAGCGGCAGGATGTACGCGTGGGGCGCAACGTCCGCGTGCGAATTTTCAACGTCGGTAATGCCCGGAGCGCTTGGCCAATAGCTTTTCATCATGCTCATCACATCCGTAATGTCGATTAAACCGATTGATCGCTGGTCTTGGTCGACGACCGGCAGTTCGCTAATCTTGCGCTCTGCCAGTATGCGCAGCGCGATGGGCAGCAAATCACCCTGACGCACCACTTGAAAGCACTTCGTCATGCACTGGGAAATTGGCTGGTCGAGTAGGTTCTCGCCCGCCTGTTCCAGCAGTTTTGCGAGATCGCTATCGGTAAATATGCCAACCAGTCGGCCATCGTCGTCATGTAACATGATAGCGCCCGTGCGTCGACCCGGTCGACTTAGTTTTACCAACACGGCGCGCAAGGCTTGCGATTGATGTGCCACTCGACACTCGGCCAGCGGTCGCATGATTTGTTCAACAGGAGTGAGCGAGCGCCCTAGCGCCCCAGCGGGATGAAACCTTGCAAAGTGATCGCGCGTGAAGCCTTGCAATTCACTGGTGACGAGCGCCAATGCGTCGCCTAGCGCCAACATAGCGGTCGTAGTGGAACTTGGAGCCAAACCGAGTGAACAGGCTTCTTCCATTCCACCTAGCGCCAGTGTTAGGTCGACGTTCTTCGCAAGCGTGCTCGTGGGTTTTGCTGTAATTGCAATCAGGTAAGATGCGAGTTCTCTAAGCGATGGCAGCAATCGCGTAACTTCGTCCGTCTCGCCGCTGTAAGAGAGTATTAGAATGACATCATCGCGGCGAACTTTGCCCAAGTCGCCGTGAACGGCCTCAGCTGGATGCATGAAGTGACTGGGCGTCCCAGTCGATGAGAGCGATGCGGCAATTTTCTGGCCGACTAAGCCGGCTTTCCCCATGCCGGTGACGACCACGGAGCCTCGGCACGCAAGCAGGACTTCCACGGCGCTAGCAAAAGAGTCGTCGAGCGACTGTGATAGCCTTGCAATTGCACTCGATTCCGCATGCAGTATCTCGCGGCCGCGGCGGATCGTTTGCAAGCGCCCGGGATCAATTCTTGGAATTGGTAATGTCGACATGCCACCATCCTCCATGACTGGGCAACTGCAATAGACGGTGGGATTCTAGTAAAGTAACGAGACGGAGGCAATGTAAATTTGGATGGGTATTAGGGGGCAGATGGCTGTTTGTTGCAGTACTCAGTCAGAGAAGCGACGCTCCTGCGGAGCTTTTTCGGGGGCCGCGGCTGGACGTTTACGAGCAGGGAATGTCTAGCGACTGCCCCTTAAAACTCGACAGGAACCTTGCTTTCCATTGCCGCTCTGTCAAAGATGAAGCGAAAATCTCAGGGCGACTCAAGCCTGCACTCAGCGCAGTGAGCGGCTAAAGCTGGCATTGCAACTGAACCAAAAAACCCCCAATCTAAGCTGCGAACACATAAACCGCAGATGACGCTGATTAACACAGATGACGTGCTATTCATCCTTGATGAGAATTGGGAAGCGTTTATCGCCTTCAAAGGCGAACGCTACATAACTGACTTCCGCTTCGGTTAGTTTTTCTACTTGCCCTTCACGCTCTGCTTCCACCTCAACATGAACTGTAATCGAGGTCGTGCCGATCCTGACTAGTCTCGTCCAGAAGCTAACCACATCGCCTACGAAAACGGGACGATGAAACTCCACACTTTTCATTCCGACCGTCACCAGTGGCTTGCGGTTGAAACCCGCTTGGCGAATTGCTTCGTAAGCACCCACGGCGCCCGCCTGATCTAAATAGCTAACGATAGCTCCACCAAAAATAGTTCCGTGGGGATTGGTATCACGTGGCATCATGACAACTTTGAGTGCCAATAGTCGCGAGTGGGATTGCTGATCGGACACTAATGAACCTTTACTCGAAGTGACAATTAAGGACGCAGTAAATCGTTTCCGCCTCATGCATTGTAATAAACTCTACGCCACATCGAACAACATGATCTCCGCTTCGGTGTGGGCCTGAACGGTCAGTGCTCTCGCATCACTCACTGCCGCGCCGTCGCTGGTGCCAAGATCCAAGCCGTTCAATGAAACGGTTCCACGCAGAACTTGAAGCCAAGCAAAACGATTTTCGAGAAGTACTTGCTCGAATGCATTTCCTGCGTCGATCTTCGACAAATAGATGCTCAGCGACCGAATCCACATATGTTGCGGATCTTGCTAAGTTGAGAATGAAAAGGTGTGGTAGGTCTCGAGCCAACCGTGGTTTGCGTGGCCGCGGTCTTTTGCTCTGCGAACGTGAATTATGGGTCACCTTGAATTGACGAAAAAGTTGTCTAGCTCATTTCACGACTTTTCATCCATCGTGGTCAACTTTTGAGAAAGGCGAAGAATCATTTTTCCCAGTTCCAAATCGTCATGGTCAGTTGCAACACAGTCGCAATCGATACCCAAATCAAATGCTTACCTTCCGCAGAGCTTCTAGGGTTCGTTCGATCTCAGTTGGCGTTGTGGTGTGGAGAATGCCGAGACGTACCATGCCGTGTTCAGCTTGCCCTAACGCTCGGCAGATGTCGACCGCGTAGTAGTCTCCATGCCAACTGAAGATGCCCTGCTCGGCCAATTGCCGAGCGACTTCGCGCGAACCGATTCCCGCTAGCGTAAAGACAACTGTAGGGACGCGCTCTTGCAAACGGGCGGGATCGGTAATGCCAAACACGCGAACGCGAGGGATATCGAGCAATCCCTGGATCAGTTGATGCACCAATTCAGACTCGTACTGCTGAATCGACTCAAATGCTGCGCACAAAGATTGGCGTCGCGTCGCGCTAGCGGCGACTTCTGGGGCCAGCCGCGAGTGAATCGAAGCGATGTAGTCGATGGCCGCCTTCACACCGGCTATGGCTGCGAAGTTTTGAGTTCCGGTCATCCATTTGCCCGGTGAATGCGCTGGTGAGGGACGAAGTTTGTAAGCGGTCAATTGCTCCAATCGCTCGTAACGCCCCCACAAGATCCCGACATGGGGCCCAAAGAATTTGTAGGCCGAGCAGATGCAATAATCGACATCCCAATCCAGCACGTCGATGGCACGGTGTGGAGCCCAGTGAACTGCATCAATGTAAACTTCTGCGCCAACTCGGCGGGCTCGTTGCGTAAGTTCTTTGATTCGCGTCGTACTCCCCACACTGTTGGAAGCGGCAGTGAAAGCCACTAAACGAGTCCTCGGCGTAAGCTTGGCAGCAAAATCCGCTTCATCCAACGTTCCATCGCTTACGTTCACTTTTACTTGAACGAGCTCGGCGCCAACGTCTTTTGCTGCCAGAGCCCAGGGAGTTACATTAGCATCATGGTCCAATTCGGTCACAACGACTCGGTCACCTCGCTGCCATGTTCGAGAAATGGCTCGTGAAAAGGCCATCGTTAGCGTCGTCATGTTAGCGCCAAATATGCACTCTTGTGCGTTCGAGCTGCCGAACCAATCTGCGGCCGCTTGATGCGCTTGATTCATGATTTCGACGGTTTCTCGGCTGGTGGCAAACATGCCGGCAGAATTGGCGTTGTGATGTTGGTAATAGTCAATGACGGCATCCATAACCACTTGTGGAACTTGACTGCCCGCAGGTCCATCCAGATAGACGACCGGCACGTTGCTGAGCGGATCCCGCCGCGAAAGCGAAGGAAACGCGGCTCGTAATTCAGGCACAATCTGGGGAAATGTCTTTTTCATTTGAAATCCTATAGTTGAAGATGGGGGCCAGGGTCTAATTATCAAGTTCACCGCCCCGGAGCCGCGCCAAGCTAATTGCGTCGCCGAGAGCTTAAAATTGTTGCTCAACGCTCTTTCTCAAAGATCTGTCTCA
>JAYVHC010000549.1:0-3675 GCA_043771575.1 Planctomycetia bacterium | reverse complement strand
CTTGGAAGCAGCGGCTGGCCGCGCTGCCCGTGCAGAACACCGACATCGTGGAGCGACCGTAGATCAACCCGCAACCGCCCGTAGCCACCACGGTCGCGTCGGCAGGGAACGCACGGACCTGCATTGAAACCATGTCTTGCGCAGTAACGCCCACGCAGCGTCCGGTGTCATCGAGCATCGGCCCGAGGAAGTCCCAGAACTCGAACTTGCGAACCATCCCTTCGGCTTCCCAGCGTCGCACTTGTTCGTCGAGCGCATACAACAACTGCTGCCCAGTTGTCGCGCCGGCAAACGCCGTGCGCTTGTACAGCGTTCCACCGAAACGTCGGCGGTCAATCAAGCCTTCCGGAGTACGGTTGAAAGTCACTCCCAATCGGTCCATCAAGTCGATGACCTTCGGCGCCCAATACGCCATTTCCTTGACCGGCGGTTGATGCTGAAGGAAATCGCCACCGTAAACCGTATCGTCAAAGTGATTCCACTCCGAATCGCCTAACTGCCGCGCTTGTTCGTTGCAGCTATTGATGCCGCCTTGAGCGCAAACGCTGTGTGAACGCTTTACCGGAGTCAAACTGATGAGATCGACTTGAATGCCAAGTTCCGCCAATTTCATGGTTACGGCCAGCCCCGCCAAGCCGCCGCCGACTACTACGACACGCTGTCCTGCCATCGATGTTTTATCCCGTTTGCTAACTAAATGTACAGTCGCATCAAAAATGAACGTCGCTAGCCGGTCCCAACAGACCTCCCGCAGCCAGCGTTACTCGGTAACTACTTTTTCGCGGTACCGCTTTCAGAAGCTTCTTCCGCGGATTCGGTTGAATGACCTGATCGCTTATGTTCATCGGGAATAAGTTCGCCGGTCGCCACGCGAGCGTTGTACATGGCGTCTTCGATCTTTTTCGCTTTCGCAATGTCCAGTTGAGTCGCAGCATACAAGGCACTCAAGCCGACCAAAGCCAAGCCAACTCCACCAGCGGTACACAGGTAGGTTGCCCATTGCTGCGCCTTGGGACTAATCCAAAGCCCCCAAGTAATGCCCGCAGTCCAGACGCCGTTCGCAAAGTGATAAACACAGGCGAGCACGCCGACGAGATAGATAATGGGCCACACAAAGCCGCTCAACGACTCGGCAAGCGTACTGGCCGCGTTATAGGGCCGAAAGTTTGCCATTCCTAGCGGTTCAGCCACGTTCTTCAACCACAGGTCAGTGTGAAACCAACCGTGCAAGTGAAAAACATGGAAGAAGATGAAAAACACCGCAATCACGCCCGTCCAGCGTTGCATCGTATAGCGAAAATTGCTCGTGTAGCGGTAGCGATCGACGTTGCTCTTGCCGCTCCTAATAATCCACACGCCAAACGCGGCATGAAAAATAATCGGCAAGAAAATGAAGAGCCACTCGACCGGCAATAAGAATTTGCCCAGTGAATGAATCTGGTTGACATTTTTCTGAAACTCGCCAGCACCGTTATTGAGCGAGGCATTTACCAGCAAATGCACAGTCATGTAGGCGCCGACCGGCACCAGCCCGCTCAGCGAATGCAGCCGGCGGATCAGGAATTCGTGCCTGCCAAAAAAGCTACCAGTTGTGTGGCTCATAGCTGTCCAAAAATCGTCCAAATTAGGGAGTACGTGTTCGCTTGATCCGCGAAACTGTAACGCCAACACTATAGCGAACTTTCCAATCCCTTGGCAGGCCGCTCGGGTGGCAACTTGTCGCACCTAAAGAGTCGAAACTTTGGCTTCGAAAGCGACACCCCGGTACAGTTCACTCAGGGTGATAGAAATTCCAACGGATTCAAGGTGAACTTCGTCGGACAATTCCCGAGACTCCATCAACAGCCAGCCGCCGTTGGCTTGGCGAGTAAATCGTTCGACTAGCGGTTCGTCTTGGGAGATCAGGACAATTTCTTGGAGTGCAGCGATTTGCCGATAGTGCCCGCTTTTGGCTCCGCGGTCGTATTTTTCCGTCGATTCGGAAAGCACTTCGACTAATACCGTGGGATTGGTGAGCGTGTCTTTTTGTGCATCGTCAAACTGCGACTCGCTGCACACGATCGAAGCATCCGGGTAGGTATAAAGCCCCGACGAATTGACCTTCACACGTAGATCACTGGTAAAGACCTTGCAGGGCTTGCCTTTGAGCGACTGCCGGGCTTCTCCAGCGAAATTCGCCGCAATGAGGCTGTGGTTTGGCGAACCGCCAGCCATGGCGAATACATCGCCGCGCAAGAACTCGCTCTTGAACGCCGCAGCGCGTTCTTGGACGAGATACTGTTCCGGCGTGATTAACTTGGGGACTGCTGACATGAGACGGCTTTCTCTCAAGTGAGATTGTGATTTCCGATCGGTTACCTTTCTGAACACCCTTATTCTAGCTGACAAGGTTTCACGACTCTAACGTCGCTTCAGGGTAAGCGTCGCGAACTAGACTGTTGTGCGTCGCGCGGAACTTTTCAAATGCCGCCCCTTTTGGCTGTCCAAAAATTAGGATCGCGAAAAATCAATGCGATTCGACAACACATTCGCATGGCCGATTATAGGCCGGAGGACTTACAGCCATAAGCCGGTGGTTACTGAATCTCAAGTTTTCCCAAATCTCCAGTATCTTTTATGCAGTAAAACCGAATCTCACCTTCTTGTTCATAGCTACCGCAAGATTCGTGGTCTGGTGTCATATATGCCCGATCCGTCCAGGTTCGGTCAAGTACATCCCTTCCTTTTACGTAGAACGCCTCGGCAGGATGAGTCTTTCGATGAGTGTCGAGTAGCTTCTTCAAACTGACTTGAGTGTAGATTTGAGTAGTGTCGAGTTTTGCATGGCCTAAAATGGCTTGAATGGTGCGAATATCCGCGCCACCGTCATGCATGAGCGTGGCCATGATAAGATCGACTTGGGTAACGTCTTGGATTGCTTGGGGAGTTCGATCTCGGTGGCGGGACTGAACGGGATGTAATTTTGTTTGGCGAGCCATGAGAAGAACTGACGCAGTTCTTTGAGATGCAAGTGTTGGCTGGACCAAGCCAGCGGTTTGCCGTCGGATTTGCGATAGCTGAACAAGTGCCGCTGGAAGGATTCAAGAATGGGCTTGGTGATGACCTGCGGCGAGCTGAGATCGCAGTCGATGCACCATAGGGCGAAGGCTCTAACATACAGGGCTCGTTTCTCAACGGTGGTCTTTGAGAAGTTATGCACGGCCAGCCAAGTGACATGCGCCACGAGCAGTTGATAGAAGCCGCGAGGATCTTCGCTGTTGCCGAAGGGTTTTACGACTGGGATCTGATTGTATGCGGGAGTTGACATAGGGGAAGACTTTCGAAAGTTTAAAGATAGAAGCTATTTGCGAGATTTCAAATTTGAGATCTAAGATTTGAGATTTGAGATTCGCAAGATAAAATTGTTTTGCTCCCTCGCCCCGGTACTTTGGTGCTGGGGCAATTCATCGATACTTCGGTACTCCGAGGAGAGGGGCCGGGGGATGAGGAGCCCGAGTACTGATTCGACTGGGCAGTAATGCAATGAAGCCAATGGACCAGAAACAATTTGCTCGTCACTTACGTCAATGTCAGAATACTTACGAAGAGTTGCTATGGCAGTTGCTTCGTAATCGACGCCGGTGTAACAAGAAGTTCCCAGGCAACATCCCTTAGGCATCTATACAGTCGAATTCT
>JAYVHC010000548.1:0-3329 GCA_043771575.1 Planctomycetia bacterium | reverse complement strand
GAGCGAGGTTGGGAGGGGAGTATTCGACAACGACTGGAAACGATTCGCGATCTACTGCGTAGCGCCAGAAGCAAATAAGAGGCTGTTCGCAGGATTTCGGCGAAAATCTGCCCTGAGCGAAGCTACGCACACGCCCCTTTTCGTTCGTAAAAAACGGTCAGTTGCTAACGGACTGGACAAGAAAAAGCAAAAACGGGACTAACTTGCGAAACTCTACTCAGGTAAGCGTGTTATTAGTTGAGTTGGATACACACTCAGGGAATGACATGATCACCTCTATTAACTCTCCAGAATTTTCCGGACCAATCCTCGTAGTCGAAGATGATCCAATATTGAGCAAGGCCTTAAATCAGGCTTTGTCGGATCAAGGTTACGAATGCGAGTCGGTTGAAAGCGGAAAGGACGCTTTGGAACGCGTGCGCGCGAGAACGTTTCCGGTGATCTTGTTGGACTTGGCGTTGGCCGATGAAACGGGGTTGGGAGTGTTGCGTTGTTTGCGAGAAGCGGATGACAATGCGAACATTATTGTCCTAACTCCCTTGGAGTTTCGGCAGGAGCGGTTGGCGGCGCTCAGTCATGGTGCGGACGATTTTGTAATTAAACCCTTTTCCATGGCAGAAGTTCGCGCACGCGTTGATGCGGCCTGGATCAAGTCGCGGACGCGCCAGTCGACGATGCTCGATGTAGGTCCACTGGCGATGGATTTGGCGAGCCGCAAGGTAATGCGAGGCGAACGCGAGATACAGTTGACTCCGACAGAATTCCGTGTGCTTGAGATTCTTATGCGAAATCAGGGCAAAGTGGTCACTCGGCGAATGCTGTGCGAGCACTTATGGGATCCTGATTGGGAAGGTGTCACCAACGTCATCGAGGTTCACATCAATCGGTTGCGTAGCAAGATCAACAATGGCACGGATTCACAAATGATTTTCACAGTTCGCGGCAGCGGCTATACCCTGCGATGCGAATCTGAGTCTACGCTGGCCTAGTGCCAGCCGGGTTGCGTTACCTCGAACTATCTAGGACGAAATCCCGTATGGGCAACGTTGCGAAGCATTTTCTTCAGAAAACTCGCTGCGTTTCGTAACTTGGTGCTCACAGAGCGCATCCAGCCGATGCGATCCACGGTGGGACATTCTTGCCGAGAGTGACCGTACGTTGTTTGCTGGGAGTGGATTGCGGAGAACGTTGCGGCTACATTCTACTTGCGAAACAAATTTTCCAGTCGAGTAGAGAGTCGGTCGCGCATGTTGTTAGTTGAAAATCCCGTGCTGCAGCGTGAGCTGTTGACGAATCTGCGAGCCAATAGAGCGTTCATGTTGATGCTCGTCTACCAGCTTGCTTTGGCTGCCGTCTTGCTTTTTGCCTATCCTAGTAATCAACGCGTTGATTTGACGAGCGATCCTTCGGCAGCCCGACAGTTGGTCGATTTCTTTTTTCTCGGTCAGTATGTTCTCGCTTCGTTGATGGCTCCCACGTTCGCCGCCGGCGCCATTAGCGGTGAAAAGGAACGCAAGACTTATGAGATGCTGTTGGCGAGCCCGCTTGAGCCGTGGGCGATCGTCGTGGGTAAGATGGTTGCGTCGCTGACGCATTTGACGGTACTCATTGTCGCATCGTTGCCGATCATTATGCTTGCATTGCCGCTGGGAGGGGTGAGTATCTATGAAGTTCTGGCAGCTTATTTGTGGCTGATGATTTCGGTGTTATTGTTCGGTTCGATTGGATTGGCGTGCAGTTGTGGATTTCCGCGGACCGCTTCGTCGCTGGTCGTTTCTTACTTGATCATTCTGCCCCTGGTAATTGTAGGGGCGATCGTTTGGCGTGGGCTGGAAAGCAACGGTGACTTGCGATTGCTCATTGCGACGGTGGTGTTGCCACCCATCTACTTTGCGATTAGTTGGATGCTGTGCGCGTGGACTGCGCGCCGATTGCTCTATCCGCCAGACGTGGGTAGCGAAGGCAAGGATGTTGTGGACTTGGAAGAAGAGTCCAAGAATGCAATCGGCATGATCATTCAGCGCGATCAGTTTCCGGACCGTTTGTTTGCACCGCCGCGCCGAACATCTTTGATGAAGGACGAAGCCAATCCCGTTTATGACAAGGAAATTCACGCCGAATTGTTCAGCCAGGGAACGCTCATGTTGCGGCTGGTGATTCAGATCAGCATGCTATTAGCTATTCCGCTGATGGCGGCATTTTTGTTTATCGTGCCGCGTCATTGCCCTTGGTACATCTCGTATGTGTTGGTCTTTAATATTTTGGTGGCACCCGTGTTTTCGGCTGGGGCGCTCACTAGTGAGCGTGAGCGGCAAACCTTGGAATTATTACTGACAACCATTTTGCAGCCGTGGCAGATAATGTGGGGCAAGCTCCTGGCGGGCTTTCGCGTTTCCTATGTGCTCACGATGTTCTTGATGTGGCCGATGATTTTGGCTTTCGTTTTGGGCATCCAGATGTACGGCAGCAATTGGTTGTCAGTCGTAACGTTCTTTTTGATCGTGTTTGTGGCGTCGGTTTTCAACTCAGTCAGTGCGCTGTTCTGTTCGGCGATTTGCAAGCGCACCTCGGTCGCAATGTTGATGAGTTATGCGGTACTTATTGTGCTTTACTTTTTGCCCGTCGCGGCCTGGTACATAGGTACAAGTGTATCGGGCGACATGGCAACTATTGAATTTCTGAAACGCGTTGGCATTACGAGTCCAATGATGGCTGCGTTTTGGGTTCCGCTGGACGCGAACATCCTCGTTTCACAAGATCCTGGTGCGACGAGCGGCGAATGGGGGCTGGTACTGCTGTACTTTGGATTCACGCTGTTGATGATTGCCGTTATGTTTGCAATCGTTGCCACGCTGCTTCGCAATCGCTGGGGCATGACCGGACGTTAAACGCCTGGAGTAAATCAGATGTTGCACGGACTTAGGACGGTAATTTACAAAGTCAAAGACCTACCGAAAGCCAAACAGTGGTATGCGGATGTGCTTGGGTTCGCACCTTACTTTGACGAACCCTTTTATGTTGGTTTTAACGTGGGTGGATTCGAATTGGGGTTGGATCCGGATGTTCAAGCGATGACGCTCGGGAGCAATGTTGCGGCGTATTGGGGAGTTGACAACTGCCGAAGTGCCTACGCGCGGCTCCTCGAGAAAGGTGCAACCAAACACGCCGAACCGCAAGAGGTGGGAGGGGGAATCGTGGTTGCTACGGTTCTCGATCCGTTTGGGAATGTGTTGGGTGTGATCGAGAACCCCCACTTCAAACCAGCTGAAAGCCAGTAGTGACAGGCGTTGTGAATGTAACGTGGCCGAGTTGCTCCGCAACTCGGAGCC
>JAYVHC010000547.1:0-3656 GCA_043771575.1 Planctomycetia bacterium | reverse complement strand
GCGACCAACCAGTCCACGATCCCAGGCGTCTTGCACCATGTTCATGTGAGCCACGTAAAGGTATTGGTTGGTAAGTTGCTCTTGAGCTAGAGCTCGGGCAGCATCCTGAGTGGCTTGATGACTGCTGACTAAGGCCTCCTTCGCACTTACTCGAGCGCGTTGCCACAACACAGAAACCGATAGCAGGCCGGTGACCAGCGAGAGCGTAAGACCAGCCACTAGACTGGCAATGAGCGGTTTGCGTTGGCACCATCGAATCGCCTTTTCGATGGGACCCGTAGGACGAGCCTTGATGGGTTCACCATTGAGAAAGCGATGCAAGTCCTGTACAAGTTCAGAGCAATTTGAATAGCGTTTTTCGCGATCTTTTTGCAAACAC
The DNA here is from genome assembly GCA_043771575.1 of Planctomycetia bacterium. Classification (GTDB taxonomy): domain Bacteria; phylum Planctomycetota; class Planctomycetia; order Pirellulales; family Pirellulaceae; genus Aureliella. Next base: position 3,277 of record JAYVHC010000547.1, on the reverse strand, counting down.
TTCAACGTAATGGTTTCAATGTCCCTAGGAATTGCTGAATTGAGGGAACGCAATGTCGGTGGCTCTGCCTGAACGATTTGGTGTAACAACATGGGACGATTGCCGCGAAAGGGCAGTTCATGCGTGAGCAATCGAAACAACATAACGCCCAGCGAGTAGATGTCCGTTCGAGCATCCACAGAATGCGCTTCACCGCGCGCCTGCTCGGGTGACATGTATAACGGCGTACCTAATATTGCCCCATCAATGGTTATTGTCACATCGCCGCTCTCGCGTTTTGCCAAGCCAAAATCGACAATGTAAGGTTTGCGGTTCTCGTCCAAAAGAATATTGGATGGTTTCAAATCTCGGTGAATCACTCCCGCCGCGTGCGCACAACCGATCGCCTCAGCAATCACCGCGATCATCGTTGCTGCTTCCCGGACGCTCAGCTTCCGGGCGGAAAGAAAGTCCTCGAGCGACACGCCCTCAATAAACTGGCTAACGATAAACAGTACTTGCTCGTGCCGTCCAACTTCGAACACGGGGACAATGTTGGGATGGTCCAGTTGAGCGGCGGCGCGCGCTTCGCGAAGGAATTGCTCGGCACTTTGACCGCCCAGTTTCTTGAGATGCGGGATTTTAATAGCAACAAAGCGGTCTAATTCTGAATCCTTGGCCTTCCATACTTCCCCGAAGGCGCCGATTCCAACCAACCGAATTAAGTCAAACTGTCCAAATGAGCTATTCCGACCACCGACTGAGCCAATCGTTGTCTCAGAGAGTAAATCAAAAGACTCCCCACAATGAAGGCAACTGATATTCGAGAGTTCGTTATGTTCGCTGATTTCCAGCAGTGCAGAACATTGTGGACAGCGTGTTTGCATCAATGAAATGACCTATGAAACGTATTCGGTTTTTAAGCTAGGCTGTGTCTCAAAAGGGGTCTGACCCTTTGGATGGAGAGGGTCTGACCCCTTTTGAGACAAAGCCTTGCATCGTACGAATGATATCCTAACACGGAAATGAGGGTGCGGGAAATTCTGAGTTAGCGACGGAATGCGGCGGCAGCCTGGGTGTAGTGGTGCGCGGCATGGTGGATGCGAACGATATCGTCATCGCTGAGTTCGCGAATGATGCGAGCGGGGATGCCAGCGACGAGCGAACGCGCGGGAATCTGCTGGCCTTCGAGTACAACCGCTCCGGCGGCGACAATCGCATTGCCGCCAATGACGGCTCCGCTGAGGACCACAGCGCGGATGCCGATCAGCACGTTGTTGCCGACGTTAGCTCCATGAACGACGGCTGAGTGACCGATGGTTGTGTCTTCGCCGATCGTGCAGGGAACACCTTGGTCGGCGTGGATGCACACCAAGTCTTGGACGTTGGACCGCTTGCCGATACGAATCCATTCCGTGTCACCACGAACGACGGCTCCGAACCAGACGCTACAACCATCAGCCAATTCAACGTCGCCGATGACGGTTGCGTTCGGAGCGATCCAAACGGAGGCAGCGACCAAATGCGGTTGGAAATCGGTTTTGAACATTTGAACTCAGTTAACAGAAAACCGGGAACGGAATTTTGAAAATGCAAGCATAACCGAAACCGTTTTCCAGCGTTTAGTCCTCACATTCGGCAAGTTTGGCTCAACCCTTACAACCGTTACAGTCGATAGAACGGATAACAGTGTCTTGAGACCTTTGTAGGAGTTGCTGCATATGACCACTGGCTATCGAAATTATGATGCAAGCGCGTTGCTTTTTACGATGCAATTTGCCCGCCAGCAGCTCTGTTTTGCATTGCGTTTTTCTAAGCTATCCGTTGCAGCAAGCGTATGTTGTTTATCCGCGAATTGTTTGCAAGCTCAAGAAAAAGAACCTCCGCGATTGTTTCGAGGGGGCTTGGTCCAGCAACTCAGGTCGCTAACGGAAGACGCCAAGCAGTCCAGAACCGATGAAGCGCCAACAAAACGCGGTGTGGCAGACCATCTGTCGGATGGCTCGCCGGCAATTCCCAAGCCAAGGCCAGCTAATGAAAAATCACGCGGGGGGACGCCGACCGAAACCCGCAGCGCGAACTTGAAAACGACGCAACCCAACGCGACAACTCGACCAACAGCGCCGGCCAAAGGGTCTGTTCCGGCTAACGGTAAAGTCAATTCCAAACCGCGTGCGGCTAGCGAGACCCATTCGAATTCTTCAGCGGCGGTTGGTGCCAAGCCAGCCGGATCTAAATCGACCCGGCCGGCTGAGATGGGAATTCCGGTCACGAACTCAAAGCTGGCAAATGAGGCTCGTTTTCAACTAAACGACAAATCGGAGGCGAACGGCGATGGTTATTCGGCGAAGTCGAAGTACGATCCTGCCAAGTCCCCTGCTAAGTCCAAGGAAAGCGAGGCTGCGCATGAGGACTACTCCAAGGTCTTTAACGATTCGCTGAAAGTGCAGGCGGTCGAGAGCATGAGCCAAGCTCCGAAGGTCTCGCGTAAACCGTTGCCAGCGGGAACGGTAACCAAGACTGCCACCCATTCGGCCGAAAAGCCTCAAGAACAAACTGCTACACCAAAGTCAGCGGGTTTACCTGTTGGTTTGAAGCCGCAGGGGAGTGCGTACTCGCTTGACCAAGCAGATGCGCCTCAATCCAAAACTGCGGATCCAGCGCCCAAGCCAACCGACTATCCCTCTTTGCAGACTCCTGCGTTTGCTGCGCCGGGCGCGACCAACTCCAAAAACACGTCCGGTCCAAGCCAAACCACTCGGCCTGCAAATATGCCGCAGTTTCCGACGCCACCATCTAGCTTGCAAAAATCATTGCCACTAAGTCCTGCAGTGCCGCCCCAACCCCAGCGCGCAGAGTCCCAGCCCGCAGAGTCCCAGCGCACAGAGTCCAGCGCCAGCGGCCTGCCGCCAAGCTATCCAGCACTGCTTCCGAATGTTTCCTTATTACCGACAGTACCGGCAAACCAACCGACTTTTAATCCGCCGTCAACGCAGGTAGAAACGGTCAAGCCCACCGCGACTCGGCCAGCAGGCTCCGTGCTACCTGAAACGAGCAGTCATCCGTCTGCAGTTGCTCCAGGTACGACAAATCCGATACGCACTAACGCTGGGTCTCCGAGTGCAGACGAACACATGGCTATGGAGACTCCGCGTTTGCAAGTGCTGTTGAAGGGCCCGCATGATATGCCTGTTGGAACTCCGGCAGACTACCAAGTGTTGGTTCGCAATGTAGACGACATCCCCCTTGACGGCGTGATCTTGCGACTGGAGATTCCCAACGGTGTGACGATCAACCA
>JAYVHC010000546.1:0-9733 GCA_043771575.1 Planctomycetia bacterium | reverse complement strand
ATGAAAGAAGTCGAGGTGATCGATTGCCAGTCGTTGCTAGCCAGCGAACCCATGAGCCACGCAAAAATAACAATGACCTTGTCTTCATTCCAAAACATCAAAAGCGATACTACGGAATTGATCAGGCTGCTAAGCGCGACGCCCGCCAGCAGCAACGAGAGCGAACCGGAGCGCCTGCTGATTGAACCTATGGCAAGCACAACCGCGACAAGTGTTAATGATCCGAACAGCGCTGCGATGGCCGACGTTCGTAAGCCGAACCAAGCGGCCTGCCAACCGAGCACAATGGCTACAGTCACGCCAAGTGCCGCACCACTCGACGCGCCGATAATAAATGGATCAGCAAGTGGATTGCGAAACAAAGCTTGAAAACCAACTCCGGCAATCCCAAGTGAACCGCCGACGAGAATCGCCGTAATCATGCGTGGCAAACGCAACTCAAACAGGATGGTTCGTTCCGTACTCGTCAGCCCGGATGAATTTCCGAATAACAAATCCGCCGCCTCCCAGGGTGAAATCGCAATCGCACCCACAAACAGGCTTACTAACGAAGCCGTGGCCAGAATAACCCAGGCGATAACAACCAAATGCAGCGGCTTTCTCAAGGTTGATTCAATTCCTTGATTTTTGTTTCGGGATAAACTGCGTCGATCATCTGTTCCAGTGCATTTAACAGTCGCGGACCACAACGAGACACTTCATCGCCGTTGATGATAAAAACTTGCTTATTCGTGATCGCTTTAATATTGGCCCAGCCTGGACGTGCAGCCAATCGTTCGAACTCCACTTGCTTCATGTGATTGGTCGGAGCAAGAATGACATCGGGATTGCGGTCCACTACGACTTCGGAACTGATGCGAGGATAGCGCACGTCCGTGTCGTCGAAGATGTTCTTCATTCGCCCTACCTTCAAGATCTCGCCAATGAAAGACTTGGGACCAGCGGTCATTAAGGGATCGTCCCAAACTTCATAGAACACGGTACGCTGCTGGTTGAGTGCTAGTGCGGCGACTCTTTCACTCAGTCGCTGGCGATGCTCGGTCATTTGCTGTACAAGCGTTTCCGCTGCTTGATCGCGTCCCGTTACGCGACCTAATAATTTTGCTTCGCCGAAAAGCTCTTCCAGCGTTTCGGGACCAAGATTGATAACTTGAATTCCAACTCGATCGAACAACTCCATCAGTGGTTCGTGGGTGTCCCACTTGCATAGAACAAGATCGGGTTTAAGAGCCAGAATTGCTTCGCGGCTGATCCCTTCCATTGTTCCGCTACCGACGCGGGGAATCTCCAGCGCCTCGGCGGGATAGTTACAGTGCTTGGTTGCGCCAACGATCGAAGACCCTGCACCCAGCGCAAACATCAACTCAGTCGTGGACGGAGACAGCGAAACAATGCGCTCTGGAACGCCTTCGAACGTCACAGACCGTCCCACGCGATCTACTACCGTAACCGAAAACTTGCCGGTGGCTTCTGAATCGCTAGAAACGTCCTTGTCGATCAACAGCTGTGCCTCTTTCTCAGTCGCTACATGCTCGTTTGACCTACAACCTGAAAGAGCTAGACTAAGAACTAACACGGCAACAATCAGATGCCCTTGCTTGAAACTGTACTGACTCATGGCTCTAGTCCTTGGGATTGAAGGGCAGCCAATTTTGCGGCGGCTGTGTCGATCGAAGAATGCAGTTGGGTTGCGTCGATAGGCAGGCCCGCCAACATCCAGTACGTCGTTGTGGCGCACTTGGCGACGCGCTGATTCGTCCACCCCAGTAAATCCGCCTACTCTTGCAGCCAAGTTCTGCGCGAAGCGACTCTTGCCACTGCGCACCCCACCCAGCACGAGCGTGATCGTACCCCGTTGTAAAATCGAATCGCTGCGCATCAGAATTCGACTCCGCGTTGCGGCTGGATGCCATGAGCATAGGGGTGCTTGATGACTTTCATTTCGGAAACAAGGTCAGCGATCTCGATCACATCGGGACTTGCATGTCGACCCGTCAGTACTACATGCAACATCGGCCGCTTGTTCAGCAACTCTGCTACTACGACTGAAGCCTGGATATATTCATATTTCGTAGCGATGTTCAATTCATCCAACACCACCAAGTCAATCGTCGGGTCACGCATCAACTCAATCGCTTTTTCCCAGCCTCGTTGGGCTGTAGCGATATCTCGCTCTCGATCTTGAGTCTTCCAGGTAAAACCTTCGCCCAGGGTATGCATTTCGATTTTCATACCTGCCGCAGCTATCTGTTGGATGAAAGCGCCTTCGCCCGTTGGGATCGCACCTTTGATGAACTGTACAATGCCGACCTTCATCCCTTGCCCCAACGCGCGTATTGCCATTCCAAACGCTGCCGTTGACTTACCTTTTCCTGCGCCGGTATGAACAATGATCAAGCCCTTTTCCTTGTCCGCGCTGGCGAGCTGACGGTCCTTGATTGCGTTGAGCCGAATCATCTTCTGGCGATGTTGTTCGTTGATATCATCCGGCATGCTGACTGTCCTGAGTGAGAGTGGATTCGAAAACGATTTCCATCAATCGATCGAAATCTATGCGAGCTTCAAACGCATCGGCCAACTTGTCGAGCGAACGCTGCAGTCTGGTGATTAGAGCCGGAAATCGCGATTGGCAGGAATACAGAAAACAGGTTTCGGCTACAGCTTCGACAGTTGCGTTCGAAGAATCTGCACCCGCAATGACCGCCTCAACCCAGGAAGGCACTTATCATCCAATTGGTGGTAGGTCTTCTGACTCACTGCTTTTTCTAGCGCTTTCAGCCTTCTCGTCCACCAATGGGACAATGGCTCATGAATCAAGCGATAGTCGCAACACGAAATTGCAAAGCAGCATACAGCGGCCGGACCGTCCCGGGATTTCACCGGAGTTCCCTGTTCACCCGATTTCGCAACAGCAAAATGGGTCACCACCAACTGCTCGTAAGTTTAGCCGGAACAGGCCTTCTGTCAATTAGATTCTGACTTGGCAGCTTTTTGGCGACAGCGACTTATGGGTGCGCCGCACGCTTTGGCGGTTTTAGCTCCTGTAAACGCGACGTAGCCACCAAGCACCTACGGCGAGCATGACGATGTTGCCTAGCCAGACACTAAAAGCTGGCCAGCTTCCATCTTTGGCGCGGTCAAGCCCGTAGACGAAGAACGGATAATACAGCAGCAGAATCGGCAGGAAGCACAGTCCAAACGTCGTCCAATAGTCAGCGCTACGGAACCATATGGCAAGCGGTACTCCGACCCATACAAAGAAGAAACAAGCAAAGCCGCTAGCCCAGCGCCGGGCTGGCTCGACTTGCAATCGATGAAGTCGCTCGCGGCCGCGATACAGTTCGGTTAACTTGTCGTGAGTAAACTCGTCGTCCATCCAATCATAGCGACCGCTCAGAAGACTAAACGCGGTGCGCGCACCGACGATTTCTTTTGTGGTCTCGAGTTTCTCTTTTTGTTGCCGCACTTCGTGCCCAATCAGCCGCATGGGAAACTCGGAGGGCTGGCCAGCCGTCTTCCCTTTTCGAGCCGCCTGAGCAAGGGGTATGTCCCACTTGAATTCGCCCGGCTGATTAATGGATGATTCACCTTTCTCAAGCTGACTGTCGACAAGGATGATTTGCAGCACTTCACCTGCCGGGTCCATGCTGATTCGCCCCCTGCGGGCAGAAATCGTTACCGGTTCGTCGCTGGCTTGAGGGCGAAACGAGATCGTCGGCGAAATCAGCTCGCGGCCATCTGCGCCCACGCCATGCACATGGATCGTAAAGCCACTCGGAGTGCTATACGAACCTTCTTTACTGAGCCATCCGTAAACAATCTCTTCCAGTGAGAGCAGCACGACACGATTGATGCCGGGTGTACCCCAGGAAAAAGCGATATCGTTCAGCCAAACGGCCAGCAGGCTGATCATGAAGGCAAGTATCAGCGTGGGTGAAATGATTTTCAGCGGATTGACCCCGGCCGCTTTGATAGCGACTATTTCGTTGTCGGCACTGATTCGACCATATACGCTACAAACCGCAAACAGCAGAGTTGGCGGCAATCCGAACTGCAGTCCAATCGGCAACAGATACGGCAACAACTCTACAATTGCCATCGGCCCCAAGCCTTCGAGTGCCAGTTGCTGCGCGAGGCCTCCGAGCATAATAATCGCGGTGAAAGCGACCAATGCAATCGAGAAAAGTTTAGTGATTTCCCAAAGAATATAGCGGTTAAATCGCTTGATCATGCTGCGAATCTTTTGCGCGACGACGCGAAAAGCGAACCACGAATACATCAATCGCAGCCCTGTGGCTTTTCACCGACTTTCTATAGCAGTTACTTTCTATAGCAGTTAGTCACAGCGCTGCAAATGTCGATCACCAACAATCTTTGATAGCAAAGCAGCAACTCACTTGTCTTAACGCCAGACATTGAATTCTGCCGCGTCAACGCAAATCCACTTGATCAGCCAAGTAGAACAGCTGAAGTCCAAATTGATAACTGACCAATTTGTATTCTATGCGTTCTTTCGCGGCTTAACTCCTGGCGCGGGGCGCACCGAGTCACTGCGACACGGTCTGGCGTTAATTAAACGATCGACATGAAACGCGATACCTCTTGGAATAATTGGCAGCTTATGGATTTTGTGTAGAGTTCTCCAACTTCCCAACGGACGAAACGCCGTTGTTGCCCACTTCGTCCAATTCCAATCCATTTTCACGAATTGTCCACTTAAGCACTTTCATATTTTTAGGAAAGCCAAGTTCGGGTTGTTCCATTTTTTCAAACGCAGCCAACAATGTCTGTTCAGCTTTTGCAATGGTCACTTGATAGGATCCAGTGGCTTTGACAATTTCGTCTCTGTCGTCTGTGCGCGCTGCCAAGCACACTAATTGGCCCAATAACACGGTCAAGAAAACACAGCATGTCATCGATCTCAAGATAGTGGCATCATCTAGTGACAATGTCGTAGCCGAGTGGCGGAGCGACTCGGCTACAATCAAGCGCACTAGTCCTTGGCTAACTTCAAAAGCGCGCCAACTGACCGCACAAAAATCGCGTTGTCATGTATGGCGGGGGAACCGAGAACGTCTTCGCCGAGTTCACTGGTTGCGACCACTTCGCCACTGGTGTCACTCAACTGAATCGTAAACACTTTGCCATTCATCGCGAATGCGTACAAATGCTGACCGGCCACCACGGGAGTCGACCAGAACTGACCTGCGTCTGGCAAACGTGCTTGCCACTTCATTTCACCTTGGTCGTCGCAACAGACCAACACGCTGCGATTCAGGCCGAGCACACCAATATCAGTCACCAGAAGTGAACTTGAATTTGGATTGATGCGAGTTGTTTCCCAGATCAACTTCGGCGCTTGCGCGGCGGTTGTGAACTCATAGGTCTTCGTCCCACCTGCCGGAACGTGCAGCTTTCCGCGCGTGAAAACAGCGGTCGCCACCGACGAGCAGTTCATATCGAGCTTCCACAGTTCTTTTCCAGTCGCTGGATCGATGCCGACCAAGTTGTCCAATCCGTGTAGCACAACCGCTTTCGACCCATCAACGGCTTCCACCAACCGTGGCGATGACCAGTTGGCTTTGTTGGGTCTTGGGATCTCCCACTTAGTCTCACCCGTGACTGTATCAATGCCCGCGGCAAACGAATCCGCTTGGCAGTCGATCATCACAATCACGGTGTTATCAACTACCAGTGGCGAAGAACTCATGCCGACATCGTTGCCAGCTTGCGGATGATCGTAGGCCAAGCCACGGTACCATTGGAGATTTCCGTTCAAGTCATAGCAAACCAGATCGTTCGAACTAAAGAACGCAAATACCCGTTGGCCATCGCTGCAGGGTGTCGGTGCCGCATTAGCACTGGTTGGATGGCAGTAAGGTCGACCCGTCGCTTTGCTGGTGCGTTCCCAGATGATCTGGCCGCTGTTGGCATCGACGGCCGCGACATGCAACCAGCGACCTTCCACGCCCGAGCTGCTAGTGGTGAACACTTTGTCACCCACCACGATCGGACCGCTGACCGAACGGCCTTCAAGCGGTGTGCGCCAAGCGATGTTCTTCTGCGTTTTACCATCCGCAGCCGGAACAAACTCAAGCGGTACCGTGGCTTCAATCGCCACTCCGTTTCCTTTGGGTCCAAGAAACCCAGGCCAATCAGCTTGAGCCGGAATTGCACTTACATTGACTGCACACACCGCTAGCGCGACTCGTTTGGTCATCGCCGAGAAAGTTACGAAGTTAAACATGCTAGACCCAATTGATTATGTGTGATTTTTTTTCAAAATTGACGCGCCTTCTTGGCTTACTCGGCAGCAGGAATGGCCAGGCCAGACGCATCTGCAAAACGCAGTTGAAATTTCCAATCCTGCGCCCATTGATCTGTTTGTTCGTTCTGGCAAACCTTGACCAGAATCGTGTTTTTGCCGGCTTTGAGTTTCACCGGTGTGGTGTATTGATCGATCTGTGAACCTGTATGGTAGACGTCGTTGCTTATCATCAGCTGACCATTGACCCACACCTTGTTGGCATTCGTACAACCCAAACGCACTTCGCATTCCAGCGGTTGGCTTGCCTTGAATTCTGCATAGGCGTAAGCCACCGCGCCTTTCTCGTTGCTGTAAACCGGATTCAGATCGACTGCACCATCGGGTTCTTTCGTTTCAAACGCTTGCCAAGTCGTTTTCTTATCTTTGCCATCGAATTCCGCTTTCACATCGATCGAGTGCGACGCAAGGTAGGCCTTTTCGGGCGCATATTCGACGTTAAAGCCAACTTTATCACGATTGTCAAACGACGCAATCAATTGCCAGTTCACTACGAATCCAAAATGGTTGAGCAAGTCGACGGTTTCCCCCAATTCCTTCAAGGCGTCCGCGATCTGCTGTACCTGTTCGGGCAATCGCGCCGAGGAAAGCAATTTCGAGTAAGACGCAATCAATTTCGCGGACTCGGCTCCACCTTCCTTTAGCCCCTTCACTTCGGCTTGTCCCAGCTTGACCGCCTCGTAACGCAATTCGAGCGCTGGGTCGTCAAGCATCGATCGCAGCATCGCCTCGCGTTGCCTGGCATCGCCGCGAGTCAGCTCGGTGAACGCCCAATAACGAGCGGCTGCGTCAAACTGTTTATTATCGACGATGGCCCGCAACTGGACTGCTCGGTTTTGTGGATTGCGATCGAGAACAGTTTGAGCTGCCCCTAGAAACAAGTTCTTCTGAACTGGATCCGCGCCCGACATCGCTTCGATGACATCCATCAACTTAGTCAAAGGATTCGCTTGCAATTGCTTCAGCAAGTTCGTTCGCTGCCCAACCGCAGCGGTTCGCAACTCAGCCAACCCTTTCGGCTTGGGCTGCTGCGCCTCCCCCACTCCAGTAAAAAGCAAGACGCCAAGTGCCATGCTATTCAAAAAACCATTCGCTCGACGCACAGGTATTCTCCGTTGCTGAAAATGACTCACAATGCAAGTAAGGACCATTATGAGCGACCAAAACGAATCGTGAAACTCTTAGACCCCCGTCGCACAGGCTACTCGAACATCCTAGGATGACATTCTGCATGCCCTTGAATCTTTTACGAATTCAGAGTTGATGTTGCAAAAGATAGGCAACATTTTGGCTTTTAATAATTCAACCCGGATTATTCCTACTGAGCAATTGGCTGGTTGGCGACTTGATTTCGAACATCTAGATGGCAAGTTGGGAGATGTGTCGAGTGCTTTAGTAGCGTAGCACTTCTTGGAGATGCGCGTACCGTGGAGGGGTCGCAGAACGCGGCGGTTGGTTTGAGTGTTTACTCTGAGACGCTCGGGCAATTCCCATTGATCGCTGCAGTCTGAAAGTTGCTTCCAGAAGCGTTGAACGCTTTGGGCCACGCGAACGACCAACCGTCGAGCGTGCTTGACGACGCGCGCCCCGGCCTTGAGTACGTATGCATGGAAACGTCCTAGGTCCAATCCGCTACCGCGTGCGTTCTCGAGCTCATTGCACAGGACGGAACCCAAGTTGTATGCGAGCATGGCTAACAAGATGGAACGGAAATCGCTCCCTCCTGCGTCCCCAGTCGCGCCAATTCTGTGCACTAGCCCAACTTATAGGGGTCGAAAAACCATGATTCTGAATTGTCAACAAAAAAATAATCGCAATTGTCCGTAGTCGCGAGGATAAGCGAAGACGGAAGGGCGATTCAAATTGCAATACCCATTCCCCCCAGATGCGGACGTTTTTTTTAAATATTATATCTTGTGAATTCCGAACCGCTGCCAATGTGTTTTGTTGACATTCGATTTTGCAATCTCTAAGTTGACCAACAGAGAGCTCTGAGGCCGGCCACTTTCGCAATTGATCCTACTTCTGTTCGATGTTCGATTCTCTATTGTTGTGACCGCAGGATTGCAGTCGCGACCTTTGGGCAAAGTCTTTAGTTAAGCTCGCTCGCCAACTCGAAAACACTCGTTCCGTCCACACTCCTCTCGTTAAGGGCTCGATGATGCGTTCAATTGCGAATCTGTTGCGGCACTCACTCACTCACTCACTCACTCAGCGCCGGACGTGCGATTGGTGCGACGCTGAGTGAATTTGTTGCAACGCGCCGTAAGTCGCTTCCAAGGACTGCCGCTCGCCGTCGATTCGGTGCGATCCTAATCGAGTATTTAGAACCAAGGCATTTGATGGCGGCGGTTCCGATGGCACGCGATGATGCGGCTTTCTACACGAACGTTGGGACGGACCTTGTCGTCACAACCTCATCCAGCCCGGCGGCTCTGCTTGCGAATGACTTTGATATCGACGGTGGAACGCTCTTGCCAAGTGTTGTGACCAACCCTACTTCAGGTTCGCTGATCAGCTTCGGCAGCAACGGAACGTTTACTTACCGACCCAATTCGAGCTTTGTGGGGGTCGATTCGTTCAGCTACAAAGTGAACGATGGCACAGCCGATAGCAATGTCGCAACCGTCCGTATCGCCGTGGGTAACAAATTGCTGGCGAGACAGAACTTAGATAGCCTCAACGCGGACCAGCCGGACGGTGGTCTGCTGGCGACTGGCAATTTGCAATTGGGCGAGCAGCTTACGCCCGACCAGACGCTCGTCTATCGCAGTGATTCGTTGGCAAAACCGATCATCGCGGTGGAAACGCAGCTTGCACCAGGCGTGCCGGTGCCCGATGCGATTACTGCCAAGCTGACGTTTAATGGTACAGCGGGAACGACCTATTCGTATTCAACCTCGGGCCTTGTAACCGGCCAGCCGATGCGTTTTGCTCTGCAGGCTGACGGCACGTCGCTGGCGACCGGCATGTACGACTACACGGTGGAGATCACAACAACCAAGACGGGCGTTGCGTCGGTTCAAACATTTACAGGAAAACAGGCGATCGTTAACCGGTCTTCCAGCGAATTTGGAGCGAACTGGGGGCTGAATGGTCTTGATCGCTTGGTCGACAGTTCCAGTGGCGCATTGCTGCTGACAGGCAAGGGAGACACGCTGTGGTTCGCCAAGTCTGGTACGACCTATCTGCATGCCGACGGCGATGTTAGCTACGACACGCTGGTAAAAAATGCGAACAACACATTTACCCTGACATCCAAGTACGGAGACAAGTCGAATTTTTCGACGCTTGGCTTGCTTACTAGCGTCGTTGATACCAATTCGAACACAACCAGTTTTGCCTATGCGGACCAGAACAGCGATGGCATCGCCAATGAATTGGTGTCGATCACTGATCCGTTTAGCC
>JAYVHC010000545.1:0-2565 GCA_043771575.1 Planctomycetia bacterium | reverse complement strand
TTCGTCCGGAGTCGATTCGATGAAAGATAAAAAGAGTTGAACGGGAGCCAGAGAATCAGCGATAAGTTCTCACGACAATGACAAGCTCGTTCCTCAACCTGTCGATTGCGTGTTCGATTGTCAAAGAAATGGCGCACTCGCACTTGAACATAGGTTTGTCAAGAATACATATTTGGTAAAATCCTTAGCAAGCGGGGGGAATGGGCATTGCAAATTGAATTCCAGATTGCATCGACTGTGTTTGATGGCGTGCGGTGGGACCGCTTGGTTCGGTGGGATTTATTCGCGATCTTGCGTCAGCTGAAGCGCTGGAAAAGTTGAAAACAGGATACGATCGCGTTTGCATTGTGCTAAAATGGATTGAAGCTAATTGCCATGAATCGGCCCTTGCGCGGCCATTTGGTAGTTGATCGCGCAGCAAAATGCGGCGATTCCCGCAACGGGCTTCTCGGGCACGCCAAATGACAGTCCAGTGTAGATCGATTCAAACGGTATTCTTTGCGGTTGCCTGCGTGGCGAGCGCAATTGCGTATGCGCAATCAACCGTTTCTCTAGTTCCCTTGCCAGTTGATTCAAAACTAACCGCCGAACAGCTCAGCTTTTTCGAAACCAAGATCCGCCCCGTACTGGTCGAGCACTGCTATGCCTGCCATGGTCCCAGCGTCGACAAGGTTCAAGGTGGTTTGCGTTTGGATCAACGCATGGGCTGGCAAGCTGGCGGAGATTCGGGCGAACCGAGTGTTATTCCAGGGGACCCGACCAATAGCCCTCTCATGCGAGCCATCAAACACGATGCCGAGGTTGCGGCCATGCCACCCGATCTTCCACCTCTACCCGAGTCGGTCGTCGCCGATATCGCGAAGTGGATCGACATGGGCGCGCCCGACCCGCGCGATCAACCTATCAACTTGCAACGCAACCTGAGTTGGGCTGAGATCTTTGAGCAGCGATCGGATTGGTGGAGCCTCAAGCCGGTTCTCAAGCAGATCGTTCCAACTCCGCATCGTGTTGACTGGGCACTAACCGAAGTAGATGCATTCATTCTCGCCAAGCTTGAGGCCAGTGGTTTACAACCGCAGCCCGAAGCGGATCGAGCAACTCTGGCGCGACGACTCAGCTTTGCCCTCACGGGGCTGCCACCAGCAAGCGAATCAGTGCGATCCTTCGTTCAAGACAACTCCATCGACGCCTATTCAAATCTGGTCGATAGATTACTGGCTAATCCACAATTCGGTGAGCGCTGGGCGCGGCACTGGTTGGATGTTGTGCACTACTCCGACACGCACGGATACGAATGGGATGCTCCCGCCAAAAACGCTTACTTGTACCGAGACTACGTCGTACGCGCCTTCAACAGCGATCTTCCCATTCGAGATTTTTTCAGGGAGCAGATTGCGGGTGATTTGATCGAGCCACGGATTGATCAGGAACTGGGTATCGTCGAGTCGCTGATCGGCCCCATGGCGCTGCGTTTGGGCGAACGCCGCCACGGCGACAATATTGATGCCGAAGGCATCTCTCAAGAAGCGATGGCCAACGTCATCGACACTCTCGGAAAAGGTTTCTTGGGAATCACCGTGGCCTGTGCGCAGTGTCACGACCATAAACTCGATGCGGTTCCGCAACGCGACTACTACGCGCTGGCTGGTGTCTTTATGAGTACCCGCTGGCCCGCGCGATCGATCGATAGCTTTGACAGGAACGCAGCCGTTATTTCGGAACTGCGAAGCATTAAACAACAAATTAAAAGAGAGCTGTTGACCGTCTGGAAGAACAGTAGCAGCGAAATCGTGGAGCGACTGAAGGCCATTCCCATGGATGAGAAAACTTCTTCAGCCTTCCCGGACAGCCTCGCCGCCATGTGGCAACGGTCGCTCAAGACGGCGATGACTCCTGAGGAGTTTCAAGCAGAACGACTTCGCCGCAAAACCGAGAACCAAAACAATTTGACGCTCGTCGCGGACTTCACTGGCCGTGGTGCTACTAGCGCGGGTGACACAGGCGGTTGGCAATGGGAAGGTTCAGGGTTGCAACATGGTTTGGTGCAGGACGGTGAATTAATTGTTGCCGAAGAAGGTGACGCCGCCGTTGCCAGCCTATTGCCGGCAGGACGCTGGTCGCACGTGTGGTCCGGTCGCTTGGCAGGAGCCCTACGTAGTCCGCTGTTTAGACCATCGCCTCAAACCACTTTTTCGATTCAATGCGCCGGAGACCGGCACACCGGATACTCATTCATCGTGGATGGAGCTCTGCATAGCGAGCGGATGAAGTTCCTCAGCCAACCTCAATTGAGTTGGCTTACACAAACGGCCGGCAATTTTACATCGCTCGAAGGGAGTGTGGACCAGCGCCCGCGGCGACTGTACTTCGAGATGGCTACCAAGTCGCTGAACAATTACTTCCCACCTCGCACCGCCTACGGCGGCTTAACGGAAGCCCAAGTCGCCGATCCACGTTCCTGGTTTGGTGTAACTCGCATCTATCAGCATGCGGCAGGCAAACCTCCGCTCGAAGAACTGGACCGATTTTTGCCGCTGTTCGAATCGATGGCGCCTTGGGAAACTC
>JAYVHC010000544.1:0-4088 GCA_043771575.1 Planctomycetia bacterium | reverse complement strand
GCCTACATCGCGCTGGCGGATTTGGATCGAGTGGGTATTTACGCCTATTCGAACGAACTGATTGCTGAGATGCCCATGACACGCGGCAAAGATCGCGTTTTGTCCGTGCTCCGTTTTCTCGACAACTTGAAAACCAGCGGTACACGCACTGACCTTGCGCGCGCAGTCCGAGGTCTCGTCAAGCGAGCTCAGCGAACGGGCTTGGTGGTCATTATCAGCGATTTGTTCGACCAAGACGGCTTCAAGCAGGGCGTGGACTTGCTGCGTCATCGCCGCTTCGAACCGCACGTCGTTCAGTTGCATACGACCGACGAAGCCCATCCGCAAATGTTAGGGGATGTCGAATTGCAGGAAGTTGAAACAGGTGAGCTTCGGAAGCTAACGATTACCGAGCGCAAACTGCATCAATACGCCGAATTGTTTCAGGGCTTTCTCGCCGAGATCGATGCCTACTGTCGCGCCTACTCGCTATCGAACACTCGCGCGACGATCGACCTGCCGTTCGATGAGTTGATTTTACGCATGATGCGCGCCGCAGGAGGGGTCGGCTGAAGTGAATTTACTTGAGTTCGCCAATCCAATCGGCTGGTGGTGGGCTGCGCTTGCGCTGCCCATCGTCGCGTTCTATATTCTCAGGGTGCGTTTGCGTCGTCAACCCGTCAGCACCATGCGGTTCTGGGATCAGGTCTTCGAGGAAAAAAAACCTCGCGCTTGGTGGCAACAGTTGCGTCATTGGCTGTCTTTGCTGTTGCAGCTTGCATTGCTGTTGCTACTAGTGGGCGCTTTAGTCGATCCGCTGTGGAGTTGGCAGAAGAACCAGCGTCGACAATGGGTCGTGATTGTCGATAACTCCGCTAGCATGGCGGCAATGGAGGCTGGTCAAACTCGCTTCGATCGAGCCAAGCGTACTGCGGCGGCGGTTGCGAGTTGCCTGCGAGTCGGCGATGAAATGGCCATTTTGACGACTGGAGGGACTTCGACCGTTGCGATTGGCTTAACCGGACACCTACGTTCATTGCTCGAAACGATCGAGCGCATTGAATTGACGGATGCACCGAATTCACTCTTGTCGGCGGTGGAAATGGCCAAGCGATTGGTGCCACCTTCCAAGCAGTCCAAGCGGATGCTGCTGACCGATGGCTGCGATGCAACACTCGAGCATCTGCAGCAGAGCGATGCTATCACCGTGTACGGCTTGGGGACACCTCAAGACAACTTGGCGATCACGCAGTTCCAAGTGCGCCGCAGTTTGCTGGATGCGATCGGCTATCAAGTACTTGTCGAAGTTAGCAATCTTGGCGAACAGGCTCAGAAATTGCGACTCGAATTGCATCTTGAGGGCGAATTAGTCGACGTAATTCCCCTCGAGCTGGAAAAGGGTGCTGCAAAAATACTCAATCTCGACCACGCTTCCGCGACTGGCGGGCGTTTGGTCGCTCAGATCGATGCAACCGACGGGCTGGCAATTGACAATCGCGCTTTGGCGGTATTGCCGACGCGCCGCAAGATGCCGATCACGCTCGCCACCCCCGGCAGCGTGTTTCTAAAGAGCGTACTGGAATCGATTCCTTTGATTGACTTGAATATCGTCGAAGCGCTACCAGAAAATTGGGTGACAGCCAGCGATGGCATTTTCGTGCTGCATCAAAGAGTACCGAAGAAACTCCCCGCTGGTAAATTGCTGATCATCAATCCTCGCAACGATTGTGAGCTTTGGACCTTGGGCCAACCCATCGAAAAGCCGCTTGTAGGCTCGGTCGCTAACGCATCGCCAGTAACTCAGCATATCCGCTTGACCAACGTCGTGTTCCCAGGCGCGCGCGCTTTGACGTTCACAGGCGCAAGCGAAGCGTTGATCAAAACGCCGCTCGATGAACCGTTGCTGAGTTACATTCATCGACCCGCTGGAGACGTATTGATTCTGAATGTTGATCTCGATCTCGGCGACTTGCCGCTACGCATCGCGTTTCCCGTGTTGATGAAAAACGCAGTCGAGTGGTTTCAAGGGCGTCAAGGTGAATTGCACCCTGCTTTAGCCACGGGACGCCCCGCCAGGGTTCCATTGCCTAGCATTGATCAAGTTGCTCGCAAGGTTGACGTTTCGTCTGGTCAGTCACAGGAAAAATCGCAACCTGAATCGGCTATATCCCTCGAAGTCGTCAAAAAGGACGAAGCAAAATCGTCGACCGCCGATTTCATGCTACGTAGTCCAGCCGGTGATTTAACGCCGCTCGCGCGAGATGAATCGACAGCCGTCTTGTCGATGCTCAACTATTGCGGTCTGTGGACAATTGGCACGAAGGCAGCGCTGCAAAGCGATCCTTGGACAAATGCCCAGCCAGCGACAAAATCGATTGCATCCGATGAACTCCGGCTGATTCACGTCGCCTGCAACTTATGTAGTCGCGAAGAGAGCGATCTGAGACCTCGCCTAGAACTGGAATCCCCCAACAATTTTGGAATGAGGAGCCTCGGTGGGAATTCGATTTGGTTTTACTTGGTGTTAGCGAGTTTGGTACTGGTTGTGGTTGAGTGGTGGCTCTATCAACGTCGGGTGGTTGGATGAGCGATTCGACGCAGTTCAACAACGTGACGATTGAGTTGGCACGACCTGTAATGTTGTGGACGCTACTGGCGCTCGTGCCGATCGTTTGGTATTTTTGGAAAAGTCTAAGCGATTTTCCGACCTGGCAGCGCAGGCTCTCTCTCTCGGTGCGATCGCTTATCGTGGGCTGCCTAGTCTTGGCGTTGGCGGGTTTAACTTTACTGCAACCGACTAAGCAAATGTTTGTCGTCCTCGCGGTGGATCGCAGCCAGAGTGTCGATGCGGAAGCGAGCTCGAAGATTGACGAATTTATCAAACAGACCACCGCGGCACGCGGCACCCATGAGCTCGCGATCCTCGACTTCGCCGCAGAACCCGTCGCTCTGTGCGCGATCGATACACAACGAACTCCGCCCGCGGAGAAGGCTCGACAAGCAACCAACATCGCCTCAGCCATTCAATCCGCCGTGGCTTCGGTGCCGCCAAGTCACGTACCCCATGTCGTGATCCTTAGCGACGGTCGGCAAACTCTGGGGGATGCGGTACAAGCCGCGGCCGCCGCAAAAATTCCGATCAGTACGGTTCCATTGCCAGCCCGCGACGAACCCGAAGTCCAAGTCGCTGAAGTCACCGCGCCCGCCCAAGTTCTCCAAGGCGAGCCCTTCTACGTCGAAGTGACTATTGCTTCCAATCATGCTGACCAGGGCTTTATCGATGTCTATCGTGGCGACGTATTGGCGATTGAACAGAAGGAGCGCATCAAGATTAAAGAAGGTGATACGAAGCTTCGTTTTCGGCAGACGGTCGACGACGAGCAACAAATCGACTACACGGTTCGCGTTCGCGGCTTTACCGACACCTTGCTCGACAACAACTCAGCCTCAGCTGTCGTATTCGCATCGGGCAAACCCACGGTGCTTTTAGTTGATTCGCAAGTCGATCAATCGAACGAACTGCGCTGGGCGTTGGAAGAGCAAGGATTGCTGGTTCAAGTGCGTCCGGCGGAGGGCGTGCCGCGTTCGCTCAGCGAACTGCAGCGGTTCGATTGCTTGATGCTATCCAATGTGCCTGCGACCGCCATGACGCTTCAGCAAATGGAGATCATTCGAACTTATGTGCAAGATTTGGGTGGTGGCTTGGTGATGCTCGGCGGCGACCAATCGTTCGGCCTCGGAGGCTATTACAAGACCACTCTCGAAGAGATTCTGCCAGTGCGCAGCAATTTTGAAAAAGAGAAAGAAAAGCCGAGTTTGGCGTTAGTGCTCGTTATCGACAAATCGGGCTCGATGGGCGGTCAAAAAATTGAACTCGCCAAGGACGCGGCCAAAGGTGCCGTCGAGTTGCTATCGCCGCGCGATCAAATCGGCATTATCGCCTTCGATGGCGCCAGCTACTGGATCAGCGAGATTCATAGCGCCGCCGACAAGGGCTATGTGCTGGATCGCATCAGTACGCTGGAAGCAAGTGGCGGCACGAATATCTATCCAGGCTTGAGCGACGCATACGCTGCGCTCGTGGCTACGTCGGCGAAGCTGAAGCACGT